>JAUWQG010000059.1 GCA_030611185.1 Nitrososphaerota archaeon | reverse complement strand
ATTGAAAAATGGTGGAAGTATAGAGATTTAGCTTTGTATTATAGTCTGAAATCAATTAAAAAAGAAGATCTGAACCCACACATAATTGAGGATGCAGCAGTTCCATTGGAAAAACTTGGAGAACTATTTTTGATAATAAATAAAATCAACAGAAAGTTTCAAACCAAAACCATCGTGTATGGACATGCAGGTAATGGAAATATTCATGTTCGAATTATTTCAAATCGACAAAAAATAAAAACCTTGGAAAAAATTTCGGAAACATACTTTGATCAAATCATAGAATTAGGCGGGACAATAACTGGAGAACATGGAGATGGAATAGCTAGATCTGAATTTGTTAAAAAACAGTATGGGCACACAAATTTTAAAATTTTTAAAGAACTCAAAGAAATTTTTGATCCCAAAAAAATACTAAATCCCTGGAAAATAACTAGTCATAACAAACGCTTTAAGAGATTGGAGAATTTTTAAAAATCTCACATAGGCTTGAGAACAGATATGCAGTAAGCCTTTATTAACAAAAAAAATTTCACAGACACGTGATAAAACAAACTGCTCTATTCATTGGAATTATTCTTACGCTAGCCACGATAAACGATCCTGTTTTTGGAATTGAGCCTCTAGAAAGAGCTGTAATTAATGATGAAAGATTAGTAAATCTAAGCGGCGCAACTCTTGGTGAGCATATCATTGTCAATCAACAGGTTCAGATAACTGCTAAAATTACAAACACCCAAGAAGAAATTCAGGATTTCGTATACATTGTTCAAATAAAAGATGAAAACGACATTGTAGTAAAATTAGGATGGATATCAGGATCTTTAACAAAATATCAAAGTTTTGAACCATCTTTATCGTGGACACCAAAAGATTCCGGAATTTATAATGCGGAGATTTTTGTTTGGAATAGTCTTTTACATCAAGGGGCATTGACTAACGCCGTGAATTTAGAAATAATTACCAGTTAATTGGAAAATCCAACACCAAATTATCCTAAAGAATTACGAAATAAGTTGTTTTTGAACATAAAAAATGAGATCGGTAATTTGCCTCATTGTTAAAAAAGTTTTACAAGTTCTCGCTAATAGAACATCGTGCGTAGAATTGGTATGACAATTGGTTATTGTGTAAAGTGCCGTGATAAACGAGAAATCACCGGTGCTGGTCCATACACTATGAAAAATGGCAAACCTGCAATCAAGGGAACATGCCCAACTTGCAGTACTGCTATTTTTAGAATAGGCAGAGGCTAGAAATTTTTTTTAAAAAAAATTCTAGCAAATGCTTTTCTTTAGAAATTCTACTCCGCAGCGTAAGCAGTGGAACTAGATTTTTTATTTACCATAAAAAAGTCAGAATCCCCTATAGATCTCTTTGAATTCCTCAGCAATATCATATGAGATATTCATCAGATGAGATAATTGAGTCATACTTGTTTTATCTCTTGATAGTTGTCTTAGAATAGTCAATGCTTTTTGTGGAGAATTTGAATTTAATTCCATATCTCCTGACCATGTCTTAAATGCCTCATTTACATCAAGACAAAAATTCATGACAAATTGCTCCCAATTTTTTACGGGTTCACTTTGTGTTTTGGGCAATACCATATTTGATAATTCTCTAAATTCATTTTTTCTATTTACCAAAAGTATTTCCAAGGCTTGGTTGATTTTTGCTTCTTCGAGTCCTTCTTTTTTTAACACGTACATATTGCTCATAATGTACTATTTCCATCAAGACACATAAAATAACTGGTATTTTCACTAAACATTTGTTTTATTTTTATAGAAAAATTAAACATGTGTGAGTTTTATCTTAGAAGTAAGAAAATTAAGGTTTTATTGGAAAAGAATTTTGAGGATGTAATTATTGGAAGACCTTATCAAATTAAAATTTTATTCAGAGAGTTCTGAAAATCGATTTCCAACATAATCCCAATTTACCACATTCCACCAGGATGAAACATATTCATTTCGTCTATTTTGGTATTTGAGATAATACGCATGCTCCCATAGGTCTAATCCCAACAAAGGAATTTTGTTAAGAGTCCATGGGCTATCTTGATTTTTTGTCGTAATAATCTCAGTTCTATTAAATGTTTGATTAAACACCAACCAGCACCATCCGCTTCCTTCAATCGATAAAGATGCTGCTGAGAATAATTTTTTGAAATTTTCAAAATTATCAAAGTATACATCTATTGAATCAGCAAGTTTTCCACCAGGGTTTCCACCACCTTGAGGATTCATAATTTCCCAAAACAATCTATGATTTTCAAACCCTCCTCCAAAAAAATTAATTTTATTTCTAAAATTTTCCGGGATGGATTGTGAATCTGAAAGAATAGATGTTATGTATTGAGGATGAAAAGAACCTGAAATTTCTTCAAGAGTATTGTTTAATCCATCAACATATGATTGATGATGTTTTTGATGATGAATCTCCATGGTTTGTGCATCAATAAATGGTTCAAGTTCATCATAACCATAAGATAATCGTGGAATCTGATATTTCACCATGTTTCAATTACCATTCATCCACATATAATTTGCAAGTGGAAAAGGTGATAACTATCAACATGTAAAAAAATTCAATGAGTGAATTGAATATATCGGATTTACAAATTCTGCATTTGGGAATTAAAAGGGATGGGAGATTTGATGAAAATGATATTGAAAAATCAGATCTGAAAAAGCTTGGAGTAGGTAGAATTCTAGATCAATTAGCATCTCTAAAAGAAAGAAATTTAATCGATTTGAACAAAGATGGTTCTTTTTCAGTTACCAACGTTGCAAGACATATTCTCTGGGACGACCAAATTCCCTTATGGGTTAAAATTTTGAGAATTTTAGAGATAAAATCTCAAGACATTGAAAAAATATCATCTTTTTTGCTGTCATCACCAGACAAAATACTGCCTGAAATGGAAGATTTACGAAAAAAGCAACTTGTTCTCATGTCACCTTTAAGAAATGAGAATGGAATTGTGAAAATGTACGAAATTTTATCTGAGGGAATTGAACTGATAAAAAAAGTCCAATCTGAAGGCATTCAAAATAAACCAGAGACAGTAAAACCGCAAATAGAGGTATGGTCAATCATTGAAGAAACCATTGAAGAGATTAAAGGACTTCAGGAAATCTCTGAAGATAAGAAAAATAAGATAATATCAAAAATTTTACAAATTAAAGATAAGTTAGAAATTTAATCACTTTGAGCTTATCTTATCATGAATTTGTGCCAAAATTAACTTAGCTTTGTCTTTGTTCTCATAGGAATCAGCTTTTTCATCTATTATGGCATCAATTTCATAACTTTTGTCTACCAAAATACTTGCCACATGATCATCCAAAGTTCCTTTCCCAATTAGATAATATGCAAATACAGTATTTTTTTGACCAATTCTGTGCAATCTATCTTCAGCTTGTCTGTGAATTGCAGGACTCCAATCTAATTCAGCAAAAATTACATATTTTGCACGAGTCAAATTAATACCAACATTTCCTGCCCTAATACCGGCAATCATAAGTTTTGATTCTCCCCTTTGGAATTTGTCTATTTGATCCTGACGAAATGTATCTGTTTGACCACCAATTATTGAAACTGGAGAAAATTCTCCAAGGCGTTCATGAAGTAATTTATGAATTACTTTATGATGACAAAATACAACTACACTTTCCTCAATTTCCATAATATTTTTTACAAAATTAATTACATGAGATAGCTTTGCAATTCCTGCTACTTGTCTTTCACTTTGAATAGCTCTTTGATATGATGCAGATTTTTTAAATGCTGTTTCTGCATCTTTTTGTTCTTCTTCTAATTTAGTCCAAATTTTATCCAACTCTTCTAGATAGTAATCAGTATCAGCATCTATGACCTCTTTGTAACGGACCTTATCTTTGAGTTCCTTGAGGACATCTGATTTCTTTCTTCTTAACATTACATGTTTTTGTAACTCATTTCGTAATGACGCCCTCTTGTTTTCAAGAACAATTGCTTTGCCTTTATCATTTACATAACAAAAGTATTCACAAAATTCTTTAAAGCTTCCAAGCAAGCCTGGTTTTAAAATATCAACTATTGGCCAGATTTCAGATCCACGATTGTAAATAGGGGTTCCTGAAAGTCCAATCCTGTAAGAAATTGATTGAAGTGCTGCAAGTTTTTTTATGGCCTTGTATTTTTGAGTAGTTTTAGAACGGAGATTATGGACTTCGTCACACACAAGAGTTTTGATATTTAGTTTAGATAAATCAGGTAATCGTTTGTAAAGTAATTCATAATTAATAATGTAAAAATCTGTTTTTGGTAGTTCATGTAACTTACCTGTTCTAATAATGGTAGTAGTTGGAGATTCATTTTCAAGAATTCTTCCATTTCTGCTTTTCTTTTTGACAAATTTAGATATTTCACGTTCCCAGTTATTCAGTGTGACCAAGGGAGCAATGACCAGAACTGGAAATGTTTGCTTTTCTGTTGTTACATAAGATAAGGTTTGAACAGTTTTTCCAAGACCCATCTCATCTGCAAGTAAGGCATTTCCAGAGGATTTTAGCAAAAAGTCCAGTCCCTCTTTTTGGAAGTTTAGTAGTTTTCCCCTAAATTGTTCACCAGCTTTTGCCCGATTGAGTTTATGCTTTATGGGTGGTAAGGAGGGTTTTGGCGCAAAAGTTTTGATAACTTTTCTCTGCCAAACAGATTTTGAAAGTATTTCTAATGGATATCTATCCATCATTGCTTTTAATTGCCTGACACTTTCAGTGCTGTCAGGAACAATTACCTCATCAATGTTTTCCCCATACCATGCCTCAGGTACAAGTTTAGAAATCATACTAACTGCACGCTGCCCAGTTAGTTTCCAGCTCCAAGTTTTCGAATACTTGTCAAGAACATATTCTAAAGTTCCAAAATTCTCCATTGATGTTGACATAATTTGTCGTTTAATCGTTTTTTTGACTTATGAATCTTCATGTTTGATTCGATCTTAGCCTAGATCTTGAAAATTTAGTAATAGTTAAAATATGAAGATGTTATTATTAAATGACAAAATTTCAAATAAGCAGATTCTTGAATACCCCAATAATTTTGCGCATGAATTAATCAAATAAAAAGACAATAATGAAATAGGAAGTAAAAGAACAACATACATGGCAACTGAAGGATTCGCATGGATTTATTTGGTATTTTTCCTGGTCATTCCACTATCGAGAATTCTTCCCAAAATAGTGCAAAAATGGAAAGATAAGAATCGAGGAACCCCTGAGCAATTTACACAAGCAACATATCAGTCAACTAATGAAACAATAGCAGAGCCCTCAAAGAGAATACCTCAAGAGAGAATACCTCAAGAGGGAATAACTAAAGATATGAATCCTCAGACACTAGACATGTTAGTTCTAGGGGAGTTAAATCGAGGAACAAAAAATTTTGGTTCCATTCAGAGAAATCTTGGAATGGATGGTAAGGCATTAGAGGGAGTTTTGGAAAATTTAGAAAAAGAAGGTTTGATGAAGGTTCAAAACAAACAAGGTTTGTTAGGACCAAAAACTGAACTAATTCCAACCGAAAAAGGATTTAAAAAATTTTATTCTTAGAAAGACACAGTATAATTAAGGTAAAAAAAGATCATCAGAGTTGTCAAAGTATCAGCAACCAGGAATGGAGGTAAATTTTGGAAAAGCAAAGGCCCTAATCATCGGCGTAATTATTCTTATCATTATTGGCGTAGTAGTTTCTTCATCAGTTCAAATAGTTGATTCAGGACACAGGGGCGTTTTACTCCACTGGAATGCAGTTGATACGACTATACCTCCTCTAGATGAAGGATTACACTTTGTGATTCCATTCCAAGATAGTATAGTAAACATGGAGATTAGAACACTAAAGTTTGTAACTGCAACATCTGCAGCTTCAAAAGACCTTCAGACAGTAACAACAGAAGTAACAGTAAACTACAGACCAGCACCAAATTCAGTTAATA
>JAUWQG010000077.1 GCA_030611185.1 Nitrososphaerota archaeon | reverse complement strand
AGCGTAAATGATGTATTAATCAAAGTTTTAGGAAGAACAGAAAGAGGCATCAAAGTTTTTGCGAATATTAGTGTGATTGCAGGTTTCTTAATGATGGGATTTGCATTTTACTTTTTGTTAAATAATGTTTCAAACTACTTTGTTGCACAATCAAATTTTTCAGAATTAACAGTACTTATTCCAGGAGTTACATTAACTTCAGCTCCAGCTATTACATACTTTTTACTTTCAATTCCAATTGTATTAGTTATGCATGAAGGAGCACATGGCATAGTAGCTGCATTAGAAAAAATAAAAATTAAGACGGGTGGATTTGCAATATTTATTGCATTATTTGCAGGATTTGTAGAACCAGATGAGGAGGAATTTAATAAAGCTAAAAAGATTTCAAAATTGAGAGTTATCGGAGCAGGTGCTACATCGAATGTATTATTTGCAATTGTTTTAGGTGCCATTATGTTAACAAATCCAATTTTTGGAATGGTTTTAGAGAGTATTCCACTATTTGGAGAAGTTATCATAAACACATTTTATGAATTATCACAAGGGGTTTTGATACTTTCAATTATTGAAAACTCAGGAGCTGAACAAGCAGGATTACTTGCAAATGATGTTATTACTACAATTAACGATATACAGATTCATGGTCCGGCTGATTTCCCTGCACTTAATCCAGGAGAAATAGCTAGTGTTTCTATACTTAGAGATGGACAAACATTAGAATTTGAATTAGAAGTAATGGCGTCTCCAGATGATCCTGAAAGAGGATTAATAGGAATAATGAGAGATAATTCAATTCCATACAAACCTGTAATGAATTTCATCGATTGGACAAATGTCGATTTCAACATTTCAATGTTCTTGTTATGGCTCTGGATGATTTCCTTTTTCATTGGTATTATCAACATGCTTCCATTACCTATTTTGGATGGTGGAAAGTTCCTTCACATCATTATTGATAAAAGATTACCAGAAAAGTCAGTTAATGGGATAATGTGGGGAGTCTATGGATTTACTTTTGCACTGTTTGGATTAAACATTGCATTATCATATATGAAGTCTGGATGGTTTACTATCTAATAGTCCTAAAGAATATTTAATGAAAAATTTCAATTGAGTTTAATGAAATGTGATAGGTGTGAAAATCAGATAGCATATACTCGCAAATATTCTGGGGAAAAACTATGTTCTCTATGTTTTTCAAATTCAATACTTCGAAAAACCGCTAAAACTATTTCAAAATATAATATGATTCAAAATGATGAACTTGTTGCCGTGGCAGTTTCTGGCGGCAAAGATTCTCTTACCCTACTTAAAATTATGAATGAAATGGCTTCAAATCATAATTTTAGAATTAAGGCTATTACCATAGATGAGGGAATACCTGGATATAGAAACGAAGCATTAGAGATTGTAGAAAATTTTTGTAAAAATCTAAATGTAGAATTAACTACATATTCCTATAAAGAATTATTTGAATTAACATTAGATGAAGCATTAGATTTAAGAGAAAATGAAAAGACATCATCTTGTTCTATTTGTGGAACTTTACGGAGAAGAGCAATGGAATACGCAGCAAAAGATATTGGGGCAGATGTAATAGCTACTGGGCATAATTTAGATGATACTTTGCAAACTTTTGTCATAAACATGGTATCAGGTGATACAAATAAAGTGGGTTGGATGGATCCTGACACCTCTGGAAATTCCTTAAGAAAAATTAAACCATTTTGCGAAATTTATGAGTCAGAAATTGTATTTTATGCACTTACTAATAATATTCCTTTTCAATCAGAACCTTGTCCACACATGAATGAAGGTATAAGAACAGAGATTCGTGAATTTTTAAATTCCTTAGAAAATCAACACAGTGGAATTAAAAATAATTTTTATCAATCAATAATCAAGGTATCTCAAATCGTTAAAGATTCAAATCAAAAACAGAAAATGATTTGTGAAAAATGTGGAAGTGAATGCACAGGAACTATCTGTTCTGTGTGTAATATGGTTCTAAAACTAAAAGAAAACAAAACCTAATGCAAATATAACAATAACTTTAAAGAAAAAACGGTAGTGGGGAGGATCAGGGTGCCAGCCGTGCCCTATTCTGAAACCGGCTATATGCAGAGATCAGTAACTGTTGGGTAAATCTCTAGATAGGTAATTCCCGCTTGGTGTGCGGAAATGAAATCACGCCGAGGCGGGTGGTTGCAGGACTAGAATTATCCGAAGGGATAACTTCTAAGCCCGAACCATTGAAAGGGATGAGGTCCGGGAGGGAGCAATCCTAAGGTGGAGCATCCACGCTTCCTCGTCAACGTGGCGGATCTTGTATGCCTTGAAATGGGGTTATCCGTCTAGACTGGAACCAGCAGATCTGCTACCATTATTTTAAATCATTAAATCAATTTCAAATTAAAAAAGGGAATTATTTTTTAGTACAGTACATCAAACTTTGAAAATTCATTTGTAAATTTTTCATTTCTAATTTCTACATCTTCAACTCTGGCGTTAGCTGGTCCCCCATGACACCATTCTACTAAATTATTGATGTTGTCTTCATCACCTTCAAGAACAGCTTCCACACGTCCATCGGTAAGATTTCTTACCCAACCAAAGATATTATTTTGTTTAGATTTTACTTTTAGGGCTTGTCTAAAAAAAACTCCTTGTACTTTTCCTTTTACAAAAACTCTAACTCTTTGATTAGTCATTCAAAATTTGAAATGATTTGTTATTAATCAATTTTAGCTTTTTCTAAGCGGATAACTTACTTTCTATCTTTAATTCTAGCTCTACCGGTTTTTCTAGCAGCGATACTTCCTACCTTTGCACCTGGTGGGGCATCACGTGAAACTGTAGAGCTTTGTCCAACATGCTGATGTCTACCACCACCGTGTGGGTGAACATATGCTGCTTGTGCAACACCTCTTACAATAGGATACTTTTGTCCTTTGGATCGGAAACTACGCCATTTGTTACCTGCCAACATAAATGGTCTATCAGTAGAACCTCCTCCAGCTAAAGTACCAATCATAGCTCGATTTTTAGGATTAAGTGTAATGAATTTTCCAGATGGAAGTTTTAGTGTAACACCTTCATCACCATGAGAAAAAACGGTTGCATCAGTTCCAGCAGATTTTACTATAGCACCACCATCACCAAAGTGCCTTTCAATATTACAAACAATAGTTCCATCAGGTATGTTCTGGACACTAATTACATTGCCTTTTTCAATTTTTGATTTTAACCCAAAGTTCAAAACTGTGCCGACTTTTGTTCCAAGAACAGCAGGCACAAAAGAAACAGAACCATCTTCAAATCTCACCTTGGTAAGTGGAGCTTCTCTTCCACGCTCATGAATTAGATCGATTATTTCCCCAACGTGTTGTTCGGCTAATGGGAAACGTGGATATTTCGCTTTTTTTCCTACTTTACCAGTAGCTGCTGCTCTAAATTGATTACCTCCACGGCCACGTCTTCTTACTAATGGTCTTTTACCCAAGTAGATCGTTTCCTAATTATTGTAGATTTTAAGCTTGTGATTATGTGGTGTTTTCATTAAAAATACCACAAAGGTATAAGAATTAGACGACTGGATTTGTTTTATGAGTCAAAATGCTCTTTCGTTGAAAGTATTAGAAGCTTATACGAGAGATGTTGGTCGTGGAGTAGCAAGAATTGATTATGATTCTATGGATACTCTGGGTGCATCAACTGGCGATGTAATTGAAATTAAAGGTAAGAGAAGAACTGTAGCAAAATGTCTTCCACTTTATCCTTCAGATGAAGGGAAGGGAATTATCAGAATTGATGGTTTAGGTCGTAACAATTCAGGAATTGCTATAGGAGATGCCATTACAGTAAGAAAAATTAAAGCAGTGGCTGCTGAAAAAGTTGTAGTAGCTCCACTAGAGGCCATTCCTCCAATTGATGAACGGTATCTTGCGGACGCATTAGAAAGTGTTCCTTTGATTAAGGGAGATAATGTTATGGTTCCATATTTTGGAGGACGATTAACTTTTCAAGTAATTGGTGTTACACCTGCAGCTGATGCAGTATTAGTTACTCAAAAAACTGTATTTCACATTGCTGAAAAAGGAGAAACATTACGAGGAGTTCCTCAAGTAACCTATGAAGATATTGGTGGAATTGGAAATGAAATTAAAAAAGTAAGAGAAATGATAGAGTTACCATTAAGACATCCTGAAATATTTGAAAAATTAGGAATAGAAGCACCAAAGGGTGTTTTGTTGTTTGGTCCACCTGGAACTGGTAAAACTTTGCTTGCAAAAGCAGTTGCAAATGAAAGTCAAGCTCATTTTATCAGCATATCAGGTCCTGAAATCATGAGCAAGTTTTATGGTGAAAGTGAGGCTAGATTACGGGAAATTTTTAAAGAAGCAAGAGAAAAATCACCTTCCATTATTTTCGTAGATGAGATAGATTCCATTGCACCAAAAAGAGAAGAAGTAACTGGTGAAGTTGAAAGAAGAGTTGTTTCACAAATGTTATCATTAATGGATGGATTGGAATCTAGAGGCAAAGTAATTGTAATAGCTGCCACAAATAGACCAAATGCAATTGATCCTGCACTAAGAAGACCTGGTAGATTTGATAGAGAAATTGAAATCAAAGTGCCTGATAAAAAAGGAAGAAAGGACATTCTTTCTATCCACAGCAGAAACATGCCATTAGCAGATGATGTAGATATTGATAAAATTTCTTCTGTAAGTCATGGTTATGTTGGTGCAGATTTGGAATACCTTTGTAAAGAAGCTGCAATGAAATGTTTGAGAAGATTACTTCCTGTATTAAATTTGGAAGAAGAGAAGATACCTCCAGAAACTCTTGAAAAACTTATTGTAAACCATGATGATTTCCAAAAAGCTTTGATTGAAGTAACTCCATCAGGAATGAGAGAAGTATTCATTGAAAATCCAGATGTTAAATGGGACCAAGTTGGAGGATTAGATGAGGTAAAACGAGAATTGCAAGAAGCCGTTGAATGGCCAATGAAATATCCAGGACTTTACGATAAATTAGGA
>JAUWQG010000021.1 GCA_030611185.1 Nitrososphaerota archaeon | reverse complement strand
TTATCCTTTGTGGGTGAGTGTTATTCTTACTGTAGGAAGCCCCTTGATAATTTACTAGTATTTGAATCTAGGTAAAAAGAAGAAACGATCTACTCGTTTACCACCTAGAGAGTTTTAATCAAGAATTTTATTTCAAATTTTTTTAAAATAAAGTAAGTTATCAGTCTGTGTCTAATTGTCCCTAGTAGTCTATTGGGAATAACCATAATTATGATAAACCCTATATCCTTGAAGAATATGTCCAGATGAAAGGAATGGTTGCTGAAAGATGAGTTTTGAGCCCTTAATGTATTTGGGTATACTGATCATTTCAGCCAAATTGTTAGGAGAGGTAATGCATAGGATGGGCCAACCCACAATCATTGGTAATGTTCTGGCCGGAATAATTGTTGGTCCTGCATTGTTTGCGCTAGTTGATCCAACTGAGGAAATTGATCTTTTCATTTCAATTGGAGTTTTCTTTTTGTTCTTTTTGATAGGGCTTGAAGAAATTGATTTACCTGGTCTGTTTCGGGTTCTTAGAGGAAGAATATTTGCAGGTTCTGTAGTAGGTTTTCTTATTCCATTTTTTGCAGCAGGTCTTTTTGCGCTGTCGTTTTCTGATATGGATTTGATAAAATCATTTGCAATAGCAAGTGTGGTTGGAGCATCTAGTTTGGGGGTAACTGCCAAAATTTTATCTGATTTGGGAAAGCTAAGATCTACAATAGGGCTTGAAATTTTTACAGTAACTGCAATAGTGGAATTTATTGCAATTATTTTTGTCAGTGTAGTTATTCAGATTGGAAATAGTGAAAGTCAGTCCCTAGAAATTGTTGATGCTGCATGGCTTTTTGCAAAAATGATTATCTTTTTTGTCATAGCCGGACTTGTATCTGTATTTGTTTTACCTCCTTTTTTCAGGCTAATCAAAAATCATTTACGAGTTCAACAGGTATACTTTGGAATTGTAATTGGAGTAATTTTACTTGTGGCATATTTTGCAGAATTAAGCGGAATTCATGGTGCCATTGGGGCATTAATGCTAGGAATTGCAGTATCGCGAATGAGCAAAGAAGAATATCATGAAATCTCAAAAAATGTTCATGCTATAGGGTATGGAATTTTCATACCAATATTCTTTGCAGGAATAGGATTACACTTTACCTTTAGTTTTCTAGAACTTCCAATATGGGTAATCGTTGGAATGCTTGCAATAGTAATTGGAGTAAAATTTGTTGGATCATATGCTGCAGTAAGGATTGCAAAAATGAGACCTGCAACTACTGTTGCATTTGGTGTAATGTCAAAGGGAGCAGTTGACCTTGCCTTGATGCTCTCACTACTGGGAGTGGGAATAATTGAGAAACCCATGTTTTCGTTATTGGTTTTTGGCACCTTAATTACAATGGTAATATCCAGTGTTGAACTGCAACGCAAACTTCGAAAAATAGTTCAGATTAAAGTTGGAACACTAGAGTTAGGATTACTACCTGGCTTTTTTCGTAGGGTAGTATCAGACTATACTGCAAAACAAGTAATGAACAAGGACTTTACTAAAATATCTGCCAACACCAACTTGGAGGAATTTTTAAGCACCCATGATGTAAATTCAAAATCTGTTTTTATGATATTTGATGATAAAGACAACTTGTTGGGTCTAGTATCACAAAAAGAAATTAAGAGAATTCACAAGAAAAATCATGAGATAATAACTGCCGGCGATATAATGTACAAAAAATATCACACTGTAGTGCCTAATGAACAAATTTTCACCGTAATTCAAAAAATGAATTCACATCCATTTGATGCAATACCTGTCATTGATGATACTGATTCCAAAAAAATTCTTGGAATTGTAACAGGGGAAAACATTATGGAATTATTAGTTAAAAAAGAAGAAAAAGAAGACACATAGATCCAAATTTTAACAATAAATTCCTCAAAGAAACGAATCAAAATTTCGGTCCTCTGATGAGGTTTGATTTTTAGAAATATCTAAATCACTATACTAAACACCAAAACTATCTTGGAGTTACCACGTGGAATGAAGGATTTTGAAGCCTCAGAGCATGCCAACATTGAACATATACGATCTCACTTTAAGCAACTCTCCAGCTTGTATGGTTTTTCATTTATGGACCCATCACCAATCGAACTTCTCTCAGTATTAGAAACAAAGTCTGGTCCTGCAATCAGAGATGAGATTTATTATTTCAAAGACAAGGGAGATAGAGAAGTTGCACTGCGTTTTGACTTTACAGTTGGTCTTACTAGATATGCAGCTGCACAAAAATCAATGAGACTCCCCGCAAAGATTTCAAGCTTTGGTGGCGTTTTCAGATATGATGAACCACAAAAAGGACGGTACCGATATTTTCACCAGTGGGATATCGAAGTTTATGGCAAGCCAGGGATAGAATCTGAGGCTGAAATAATTGAATTTACATCACGACTCTTTGATTCACTACTCCTCAAAGACATTACAATTGATATCAATCACAGAAATCTAGTTGAAAACTACATCAACCAACTATTTGATTCAACAGACTCACAACTAGTAGCTGATATTTTACGTGCAATTGATAAAATTCAAAAAAAATCAAAGCAAGAGATACTAAATGAATTCAAAGATAGATACGATATAAACAAGCTAGAAAAAATTCTAGAATTTTCTCAAATTAAAGGAACAATAAAAGAAGTAGAAGAAAAAATAGATACTACACAATTAGCATCTTGGGACTATCTAAAACAACTAATTGATTCACTTGAGAATCGTGGAGTGTCAAATGTTAGGATTAATTTTGGCATTGTTCGTGGATTGGACTATTATTCAGGAACTGTTTTTGAGGTATTTGATAAAAACTCTACACTTGGGGCACTAGCTGGTGGAGGAAGATATGATTCGCTTACCAAAGCCTTTGGTAGAGAAGACATTGGGGCCACTGGAGTTGCAGGTGGAGTTGAGAGAATTATTCTTACAATGCAAGAGCAAAAAATAATCTCAGATGTAACAGAGCAAAGAATTTCAGTTTTGTACATTAATGAAGAAATGCAAAAAGTTGCAATGAGCATTGCATCTTTACTAAGACTTGCAAACATTCCAACAAACATAGACTTGGCAGGAAAACCATTAAAAAAACAAATGGACCAAGCAGCAAACTCTAGATTCTGCATAATTGTAGCTCCTAAAGAATTAGAGGCAGGTAAAATCGTATTAAGAGATATGAGGTCAGGCGAAGAATCTCAGGTTGATATTGAAACGATTACAGATGATCCAACTTCAGTTCTTAATTTAGAAAAGCCATAGTTAACATCATAATTTCAGGTCCTGTAGTCATAGAACCTACAACTACTGACTTGTTGTTTGCTAAAATTCCAGACTCTACATAGGGAACTCCTCCATTAATTGTAGAGTGCTCTATATGCACGCCCAAAACGTTTGCAAACATCTTCATATCCTCCTCGTCAGCTTCAGGGTGAATCACTGCACCTGAATTGTTTGCAACCATCATGGCCCCTACCTGGTTTAGTCCTGATATTCGCTTTTGTACTACCTCAACATCCAAAACCTGCTTGATTGTCTCAACGTCAGATTTTGATAACCATGGTGATACAATAGCTCCCTTGTCATTTGCACAAATTACATTTCCAAGAGCTGTATATTTTGAATCCAATACTCCAACTTCAAGTCCTGTTTCATTTTTTAAGAAATCATACTCGTCTTGATATGCAGTAGTTGGTAACAATACTCCGTGATTGTTCATTGACATCAGTGCACCCAAAAGTCGAGTGTTTGCAACTGCTGTGTAAAGAGGATTAACTTCTAGATATTTTGCAAGTTTTTCAGCTTTAGTTTCTGCAAATCCCATTGGCAAGAATACAAATTCATCATTTACAGAAATGTATACTCCAATGTTTGGTCCACGATAAACATCGTACTTGAATATATCCAACTATTGCAATTTGCATTCAAACGATATGAACGTAAGGGATTCAAAGTACCATAATTAAAGTAACAATCTCAGATCAAATCGATCTACTCATGTCAATTCTGGTCTAGCTTTAAATAATCTGGAAATCTGATGGGAATCATGCCAATAGCAGAAGACTTCCCTGAAGGCCTAAAGCCACTTGGAAAGATTAACCATTCTGACGGTGAACACTATCACGTTATGTGGGGTCCAGGAAGAGTAGATGAAGCTGCTAGCAATGATGAAGTTAAAGCTGCATATGCTGCAAAAAACGAAGAACTAGTACCATTAGGTGTTAGTGGAACAATGGTCGCAGTAGATTGGGACTCTTGTGTTGCAGATGGTGCATGCATTGAAGCATGTCCAGTTCAAGTCTTTCAATGGTATAGAACTGAAAAAGATGTTCCAGCTAAAGACATAGTTGGACAATCCTTTGAAGGTACAGGCAGTACTGAAAAGGACCAAAGAACAGATTACACTGACAAGGCTGATCCAATAAGAGAACATGATTGCATTTGGTGTATGGCATGTGTATCAGTATGTCCTCCACAAGCAATCAAAGTCGATCAGTCAAACCAAGAACATCACGACCAAGCAGCATAGAACCAAAAAATTTCTCAATTGATCCACAAAATTTATTTTGAAATTTTTACCTATCATTCCCAATCACAGGATTAGGTCAGATTAATTCTATCTAGCTTTAAATAATATTTGAATAATAATTATTTCATGGCAGATTTAGTAATATCTGAAGACTATTTTGCAGAAAAAGAACCAACTGGAAAGACAAGTCATAGTGATGGCGAGAATTTTCACTGGATCTGGCCTGTAAATACCGGTACTGATGGAGCTGCATTTCAAGATGAAGAAGTAAAGGCTGCATATGCAGAACATGGAGAAGAGCAAGTTCCACTAGGTATTCACGGTACTACAGTTGCAGTAGATTGGGATTCATGTATTGCCGCAGGATCTTGCATGAGTGTATGCCCAGTACAAACATTCGAATGGTTTAGAACCGAACAAGATATTCCAGCAGCAGATGTTGTTGGTAAAACCTTTGATGGTACTGGTCTTACTGAACAAGACGAAAGATTAGACAAAAGTGACAAGTCAATGCCAATCAGAGAACATGATTGTACTATTTGCATGGCCTGTCAAGAAGCATGTCCAACTGGTGCTATTCTTATTGAACAAGCAAATGGAGAATACCATGAGAAAGCAGCAGGTACTTATGTCAAGATGGAAGGCAGTGGTGGCCCACACTCACACGATTAAAGAATAATTTTCTTTTTTCTTATTTTTCTATTCTTCCTCAACAAATTTTAATCACTATCTTTTATCGAACTTTGCAGAGGTCGCCTAGCCCGGTAGGGCGCGGGCCTTGAAAGCCTGTGTTCGCAAGGACACGGGGGTTCAAATCCCCCTCTCTGCGTTATTTTTCTAAACTTCCTAGTTCTGCAAGTAATGCAGATAATTGAATCTCAGGATTTGCTCCAACTAAAATTCTGTAATCATACTTTGCAATAGACTCTAAGATTTTAGATAGGTTTTCATGTTTTGTTTTGAATACTGCAGAGTTTAGATATTTTAAAAAGTCAGATTCGCTCATTCCATAAACTTTGATTAATTCAATCATCTTTTCTCTTGCATCTGTGATTTTGCCTGCCAGGGCCATTTTGAGTACTATATCTACATCTGACGTCTTAGAAAGCCCAGCTGAGGACTTTACATTTGCCTCAGTAATATCCCCCAAACTTGCAGTTGCCTGCATTAGATTTATGGCATGTCTCAAATCCCCTTCAGAGTAATCATAAATTGCCTTGAGACCCTTTTTGTCTGCCTTTACCTTTTCTTTTTTAGCAATATCACCTAGTCTGCTAATCACATCTTCTTCAGGAATTGAAGTAAACTTGAAGGTGGCACATCTACTTTGAATTGGATCGATAATTTTTGAGATATTATTTGCAATAAGGATAAATCTACAAAATTTTGCAGTGTCTTCTATTATTCGTCTAAGAGCAGTCTGAGCATCATTTGTCATCTCATCTGCCTCATCTAGAATAATTAATTTGAAAGGTGCATCTGCCATTCCTGCAAATCTGGAGAATTTTTTTACCTTTTCTCGCACCATTCCTATTCCTCTCTCATCAGATGCATTAAGCTCCAAGGTGTACTCTTTTGCATTTTCTCCAAGGACTTGTGTTGAGATACATATTGCAGTAGTAGTCTTTCCAACTCCTGCAGATCCGGAAAACAACAAGTGTGGCATGTCTGCAGGATTTGCAATTAGAGCTCCTAGACTACCAATTATTTCGGTTTGATTTACTATTTCTGAGAGTTTTGTTGGGCGATATTTTTCAACCCACATGCCTGTTGATAACATGTTTACCCATAGTCTACGCCCCACTAATAAATCGAAATTAGTAGGATCAATTGATCTCACTAAATAGTGAAGAGAATTTATCGATCCACTACATGAGGATCTTATGGACAAGTAGTGATCTTAATGGAAATAGAGAATGTAGAAAAGTTGCACGAGATGGGATATGGTCTAAAGAATGCTAAAACCACTCTTAGTCAGGATATCAAGTTTAACGTAGCCAAGGTAAAAATTGAGGGAAGCACCGGAGAGATTTTGAATCTACCTAGATGGATTGGAAAAATTATAGCAGACAATAAACTCGGAGAGTTAGATTCACCTGATATGGTAACTGAACTCAAACAAGCATTATCCAAAGAAAAAATGGTAGGTGAATACCAAGTATCAACTCTAGATCCTCACTTTTACATTAAACTAAAACAACACATGAGAACATTACAAAGAGATGACTTTAATCACATTGAAAGTATGTTACTAGAATTATTTAGAATGCGAAGGGGCAAGCTTGTAAAACTTGCAGACTCTACGAAACTAAATTCTGATTTGTACAACAAACTTACAGTTGAAGAAAGTGTTTTTTTTAAAACAATTTATGATAACAGCAAAAATTTTGAAACACAGATAAGGAGTAATTTAAATGAGCAAAGTTCAAACTAGTACATTTACAGAATCTGCCTTGTCAGACAAGGTGAAAGATTTCTTAATTAGATTCAAAGACAAATTTGGCAATTACAAATATGTCGAGCAAATCGACGAGATGATGCCAAAAAATTCAAAGTATATTTTAGTTGATTACAATGACCTTGTAGTAGAACCAGAACTTGCAAGTATGTTTTCTGATGCTCCTGATAAAATTCTCGATGCATTTTCTCGTGCAATAAAAGAAGCTTTGCAAACTAGATTTTCTGACTATGCTGAAAAAATCAAAGATGAAGTTCGTGTTAGAATTGTAAATTATCCACTACAACGTAGTCTAAGACAAATCACTGCTGAAACAATTGGTAATATCGTAAGTGTTTCAGGGATGGTAGTAAGATCATCAGAAGTAAAACCACTTGCAAAGGAGCTAATCTTTGTGTGTCCTGATGAGCATCCAACTAAAGTAATTCAGCTCCAAAGTATGGATGTAAAGACTCCAGTTGTATGTGATAGCCCAAATTGTAAACATCGAGATTTTGAGCTAAAACCAGAAGCAAGTAAATTCATAGATTTTCAAATTCTAAGATTGCAAGAACTCCCTGAAGACCTTCCTCCAGGCCAGCTTCCTCACTATATTGACGTCACAATACGTCAGGATCTAGTTGATAATGCAAGACCTGGAGACAGAATCATCTTAACTGGCATAGTCCGAATTGAGCAAGAATCAGTTGCAGGCGTTCCAAGGGGACACAGTGGACTTTACAGGTTGAGAATTGAAGGTAACAATATTGAATTTTTAGGTGGTCGTGGTAACAAATCCTCAAGAAAAATACAGAGAGAAGAAATTTTACCTGAAGATGAAAAATTAATTCGAGCACTGTCCCAATCTCCTGATGTATATCAGAGATTGATAGATTCGCTTGCACCACACATTCAAGGACAATCTCTAATTAAAGAGGCAATTTTACTTTTGATAGTAGGTTCTAACCAACGATTATTAGGTGATGGAAGTAAGATTAGAGGGGACATTAACGTCT
The DNA here is from genome assembly GCA_030611185.1 of Nitrososphaerota archaeon. Lineage (GTDB taxonomy): Archaea > Thermoproteota > Nitrososphaeria > Nitrososphaerales > Nitrosopumilaceae > Nitrosomaritimum. The sequence continues at coordinate 3,082 of JAUWQG010000021.1, read as the reverse complement.
TTCTTGTTGGTGATCCTGGTACTGCAAAAAGTGAGATGTTAAAATTTTGTGCAAGAATTGCACCAAGAGGACTTTACACATCTGGTAGAGGCTCAACTGCCGCAGGTCTTACAGCAGCTGTAGTCAAAGATAAGTCTGGAATTATGATGCTAGAAGCAGGAGCCGTAGTACTAGGTGATCAAGGACTGGTATGTATTGATGAATTTGATAAAATGAAACCAGAGGATAGAAGTGCATTGCATGAAGTAATGGAACAACAATCTGCAAGTATTGCAAAAGGTGGTATTGTTGCAACACTTAATGCAAGAACTTCTATTCTGGCTGCAGCCAACCCGATGTATGGAAAGTATGATCCATTCAAAAACATTACAGAAAATGTAAATTTGCCAATTCCATTACTTACAAGATTTGATTTGATATTTGTGGTAAGGGATATTCCAACTAGAGAAAAAGATGAAAAAATTGCACGGCACATAATAGAATTACATACTCCAAAAGGAACGGATAATCGTTCTGTAATTGATGTTGATTTGCTAACAAAGTATCTTGCATTTGCAAAAAAGGGTATGCCGACTTTAACAAAAGAAGCAGAAGAAAAAATTCTTGATTATTATTTACAAATGAGAAATGTCGAATCAGAAGAGATGATTACAGTTACCCCAAGACAACTAGAGGGTATAATTAGGCTCTCAACTGCACGAGCCAGACTACTCATGAAAGACAAGGTAGAAGAAGAAGATGCTGAGCGTGCAATTTTCCTAATTCAGTCAATGCTTCAGGATGCAGGCGTTGATGTCAATACAGGAAAAGTAGATTTAGGTGTTCTCCAAGGAAGGCCAAGAAGTGAAGTCTCAAAAATGCAATTATTCATGGATGTTCTAAAGGGTCTTGAGGGAGACAACAAGGTATCGGTTGAAGAAAGGACATTTGTAAAAGAACTAGAAAAGACTGAAAAGTTTACAGAAGAAGAAGCTAGAAACTATATACGAAGAATGCTGCGCGAAGCATCTATTTATGAATCAAAACCCGGTCATTATAACCGAGTATGAAAATAGAGAAACTAGATCTTCCAGAATCTGCAATTGAATTTTTGAAATCAGAAGGGTTAACAAAACTATATCCACCCCAAGCTGAAAGTGTCAAGGCAGGACTCCTTAAAGGAAAAAGTGTATTGGTGTCAGCTCCCACTGCAAGCGGAAAAACACTAATTGCAACTTTGGCAATTATTAGTTATCTTTCAAAAAACAAAGGCAAGGTAATTTATCTTAGTCCACTTCGAGCATTGGCATCTGAAAAATTTATAGAATTTAAAAAATTAGAACAACTTTCTATAGGAAACAAAATCAAAGTAGGAATTTCCACTGGGGATTTTGATAATGTTGAAAAAAAATTAGAGAAAAATAATATTTTAATTTTAACAAATGAAAAAATGGATTCTATAATCAGACGAGGCGCTGAGTGGATTGATGAGATTGGTCTTGTTATTTCTGATGAGATACATTTGATAGGAGATGAATCACGTGGACCAACACTTGAGATGGTACTAACCCAACTAAAAAGACTAGAACCAAAACCACAAATTTTAGGTCTAAGTGCTACCATTACAAATTCTGATGAGTTGGCAAATTGGCTTGGATGCAAATTAGTAGAAAATACGTGGAGACCTGTCCCGCTATCTGAAGGAGTTCATGATGGTGGCGTGGTAACTATGAGTGATGGTACTACCTTTGATGTGGATAACACAATTCGTGGAACTCCAATTGATCTAGGCGTGCAATGCGTGCAGGAAGGAGGCCAATCTCTTATTTTTGCAGAAACTAGGGCTCGCTCCAAGTCTTTGGCGACAAAGGCAATGGAGGTAATTGAGCAATTTTTAGAAAAAAAAGAACTAGTTGAACTAGAAAAAATCTCAAAAAAAATTCTAGCAACAAACGAACACACTGATCTTGTAAAGACATTAGCATTATTAGTAAAAAAAGGAGTTGGGTTTCATCACGCAGGATTGAACCAAACATGTAGGCAAATTATTGAAACTGAATTTCGTAAGGGAACAATAAAACTACTATCATCTACCCCGACTTTAGCAGCTGGTGTTAATCTTCCAGCAAGACGTGTTGTAATTTCAAACATTAACAGATACAATGCAAAGATTGGAGCAAACAGACCAATTAGCATTTTAGAGTATAAACAACTTTGTGGACGAGCAGGTAGACCACAATACGACAAGTATGGCGAATCCATAGTTGTTGGAAAAGGAAATGGTGAGGAGATAATTGAGCATTACATAAAGGGAGAACCTGAACCAATTGAATCAAAAATAACTGATGACAAGTCTCTGAGAACACACATTCTAAGTGTAATTGTAACAAATCCTGGAATTAAAAAAGAAGAAATTCTGGATTTCTTTTTGCAAACATTGGGTGGATTACAATCAAGAAAAGCAACAATAAAGTTTGCAATTGATATTGCATTACGTTTTCTTTCAAGTGAATTTTTAATAATAAAAAAGGGTGAACGATATGCAGCTACTGAATTTGGAAAAAAGACATCAATGTTGTATATTGATCCATTAACTGCAACTCTTTTCAGAGACTCTATTGAAAATGTTTCAAAGAAAAAAAAACACACTTTTGGATTTTTACATGTTATTACAAACTCTGAGGAATTTTTCCCAAAATTCTCACTGAGAAACAAAGATTTTGAGACTGCAAGTCTAATGATAGAAAATCACTCATCAGAACTACTTGAGCCTATTTCAGAGTATGATTGCTCAAGAAGTCTTCTTGCCTTACAGTCATGGATTACAGAATCCTCTGAAACTTCTCTCTCCGATGGCCTTGGAATAGAGTCCGGAGACATGCACAGAATGGTCGAGAATGCAAATTGGCTCATTTACTGTCTAAGAGAGATTGCAAAGCATGTAGAAAGGGCAGATTTACTAGAAGATCTTGAAAACCTGAGAAGGCGAATTGTATATGGGATAAGAGAAGAACTTTTGGAGCTAGTTAAAGTCAAGGGAATCGGCAGAGTAAGGGCAAGGGCTTTGTTCAAACACAAAATAAAGACACTAGATGATTTGGCA
>JAUWQG010000039.1 GCA_030611185.1 Nitrososphaerota archaeon | reverse complement strand
TACTGTCTAAGAGAGATTGCAAAGCATGTAGAAAGGGCAGATTTACTAGAAGATCTTGAAAACCTGAGAAGGCGAATTGTATATGGGATAAGAGAAGAACTTTTGGAGCTAGTTAAAGTCAAGGGAATTGGCAGAGTAAGGGCAAGGGCTCTGTTCAAACACAAAATAAAGACACTAGATGATTTGGCAAAGATTCCAGTAAACAAATTAGCAGAAATTGATAAAATTGGTTTAACCCTTGCAGATAAGATAAAGTCAGAATTAAAAAAGGTCAGATATTGATTGAATTAATTATTCCAGCAGTTGTTTCGTGTGTTGTTGCATTTTTTACAGTATATTTTATGACTCCACCATTAATCAAATATTTACATAAAAAAAATCTTGCAGTTAAGGATATTCACAAACCAGGAGATGTAATGGTTGTAAGGCCTGGTGGTCCTGCAATAATTGCCGGAATAATTACATCAGAAATTGTATTATATGCATTTTTACAAATGAATGAAATTCTTGCAATATTGATCACAAGTTTTCTTGCATTTGTAGTTGGTTATGTGGATGATAGAAAAGTTATGGGTGGATGGTTCAAACCTTTAGGACTTGCACTTGCTGCATTGCCAATTATTTTTCTTGGTACATATGATTCTGATCTTGCATTTCCATTATTTGGGGCAGTACAAATTCCTATTCTTTATCTTGCGATAATATTTTTCATGATTATAATTACTGGAAACACTATTAATTCCATCGATGTTGCAAATGGAATTGCAAGTGGATTTATGGTTATTGCCAGTCTTTCCTTAAGTGTAGCTTTGTTTATTTTACAAAATTATGAAATTGCAATAGCTAGTCTTCCCCTGATCTTTGTTTCATTGGCTTTTTACAAATATCATAAAATTCCAAGCAAAATTTTTCCTGGTGATTCTGGTGCTCTGACTCTAGGTGTTATGTATGGGGCGATTGCCATTGTTGGTCAGGTTGAAGTAATTGCAGCAATAGCTTTGCTACCTGCTATTTTAAACTCCTTTTTGTTCCTAGCCAGTGTAAAAAAAATTGTAGACCATAGAGAGCTAAATGAAAAACCAGTAGAACTTACCAGTGATTTCAAACTCAAAGCCACTAAAAATAAAAAAGCAAGAATTTCTCTAGTCCGTTTAATTGTGGCAAACACACCACTCTCAGAAAAAGAAGTAGGTACTGTCATTTTTAAATTGGCTTTGTTTTCTGCTGGTCTTGCAATAATTACAGCATTTATGATGGAGTTTAGAATATGATGCATGGTTCTCTTTTTGGATTTTTGTTTTTGATGTGGGTTTTGATAATAATTGGAGGTGCAATTGCAGTAATTATTCTTGGACCAATTTCAATTTCAGGTTATGGTGAATTTGATCCTTGGATAAATTCAATTGTTAAAGGTGTGGTTGCTATTGGCTTGTCAATTCTTTGGGTTTTGATCCTGGCTAAAATGAAAAATTTGATATTTAGAAAAACTTTCAATTTTTAATTTCATCTAAAACAACAAAATCAAATATGCCAAGGTAATCCATTTTTAACAACTTTTTCAGGTAAATTCTCTTTGTATTTTTTTAGAAAATCTATCTCTAATTTTTTGTCTCGCAATTCATCCGGTAGCATGATTGGAATTTCTTCAATAATTGGATAAAATCTAGAACACTTTGTACATACTAAAACTCCCTCTGATACAACATTATTTTTTTCTTTAATTTCGTGCAGTTCCAATGGGTGGGTTTTGTCAATTGGACATGCCAAAATATCCATCATTGTTTTATTCATTTTAGATCCAGATAGATTGGAACACCTTGTTTACTAGATAAAAGTGCTGCCTCTGCAATTTTTATTAAATTAACTACTTCTTGTGGTTTTACCACAAGCTCATTTTTCCCTTCAATTACATCTATAAAATTCTGAATTTGTAATAATATTGACTCTTCTTTTTCCAGAGAAACTTGAATTTCTTCATTTTCTAGGTTAATTTTTTGAGAAATAAGATCTGATAAAATATCTCCTCCTGAACAAACTGCTCGAAGTTCTCGAATATTTTTTGATGAAAAACTATTTGATGAAATAATTGCAGTTTTGTTATTTTTATATCCCAACATAATACATGCAAAATTTTTGTTTTCAATGTCTAATGTACCTGATCTTGCAAAAACTACTAGTGGCATTTCATCAAATAACCAGTTTGCACTATCAATATCCTTTATTACATTCTCAAAAATTATCCCCTTGTTGTTTTGTGAGGGTAATTTATTTTCACTAAAAAATTCCAACATTATAAGATCACCATATCTTTTTTCTTTCAGAAAATTTTTTACTTGTTTTGTTGTGGAATTAAATCGTTCATCAAATCCACCTGTAAAAATAACTTTCTTTTTTTGTGATATCTCTTTTAATTTATCACCTTCAACTAAATCATATTTCATCAAATTCTCAACAAACACATGTTTTTTTTCATACAGTAGTTTTGTTACTAATTCTACATCACTTTGCACATTTGTACCAACAAAAGCACAATCAAAATCCTCTGATGCAATTAAATTCTCTACAGAATCATAATAATTTACAGAATATTTTTCACCATACTCTTTACTTTTCTCAGAATTGGAATCATAGACAGCAGATAGCACTCCTAGGTCTGATAATTTTTTTAAATGATTTTCTCCGTAAATTCCTATTTGAACAATTTTCATCTAATACACCGGAGTTAACCAATGAGAATAGTCATCATTTTTGTTCATTACAATGTCTAAATATTCATCCATTATCTTCTTTGTAATATTTCCAGGCTTACCATTACCAATCTTTTTTCCATCCATGGTGATGATAGGGGTTATCTCAGCTGCAGTCCCTGAAAGAAAAATCTCATCAGAAATCATTAATTCGCTTCTGGTAACATCTCTTTCTAATACGTCCATATCAAGATCCTTTCCGATTTTTATTACTGCGTCTCTTGTAATCCCTTCTAGAGCTGAGGAAGATAAGGGAGGGGTGATCAGTTGACCTTCTCTTACAATAAAGATATTCTCACCAGGTGCCTCACTAACATTTCCACTATGATCAAGTAAAATTGCCTCATCAAATCCGTTTCTTTTTGCCTCTTGAGTTGCAATTATTGAATTGAGATAATTTCCTCCCATCTTTGCCTGTGGTGGTGTAGATGTATCTGAGAATTTTCTCCATGATACCACTCCGGCTGTAATTCCATTTTTATTAAATAAATCACCAAAGGGAAATGAAAAAATAGCAACATTAGTTGGAGCTTTTTCTGTCACATGTAGATTTATCCCATAATCTCCAACAAAATAAAATGGTCTAATGTAACAAGATTTTTTTATTTTATTTTTTTTACAAATACCAATTATCGCATCACTTATTTCTTTATCAGAAAAATTAAGTGAAATATTATAAAATTGTCCTGACCTCCTAAATCTTTTTACATGATCATCTAATCTAAAAACAAAAAGATTTTTTTTATTCCAGTATGCTCTAATTCCTTCAAAAACTGATGTGCCATAATGTATGGCGTGTGTTGTGATTGGAACCTTTGCTTTATCAGTTGTGACAAACTTTCCATCAAACCAAACATACTTTGAAAGTGGAAGACTCACAAAAAAATCTCAATGTCTTTAGTACTTAATCTATTCGGACCAACCTTCTATAGGAAATTTCATACCTAATACTCGTCTAGTTTTGTCCTCGAGTTTGGAATATTTTTCAATCACATCCCAATTATCCTCGATAATTTTTCCCACACCTTCAGTAACATGCCCCTTCCAATCTAATTTTTTATCTTTCACAGAATCATACATTTTTTCTTTTACAGATGCTGCAGAAAGTGATCTTCTCTCCCCTATTCTTGGTTTTAATCTGTAAATTTTTAGCATGTATCCTTCAGCTTTATCTCCTGTGTAGGAATAATAATCTCCTTTTACTCCTGTTAGAATCTTTTTTCGTAATTTCCAAGATTTGAGAGATAAAAGTGGAGGCAAATATTTTTTGAAAGGTGCATCAAAGGTATAATCTTCGGTAATCAAGACAGAATCACCAAATACAGATTCTATCATTTTTTTTCTAATCTCAAAATTAAATGGAAAACTTTTACTTGTTACCTCTTTTTGCCCTAACTTGAAAATTACCGGCATGACCTTTACAATTTTTGCTTCTTTTTTTAGCTGATTAATAATTTCAATATGTGCATTGGTTAGTGGATTTAGATGTGCTAGATATAGGATTGTAGTCAATCATCAATGGCTTAAAAGGGGTCATATTTCAATGATTAAGTTTTTTCTCATTTTGATAAGAAAAATTTAGCAACAAGACAGGGTTAATTATTTTATAAATTAGATGTCTAAAATTAATTTTAAAAATAAATGTGACTATCCGTAGGACTCATCCTTGACTTCAAAGCTTCCATCTTCACGTTTATGGTGATATGTAACAAATCCTCGTGGTGCTAAAAAGTCCATTACACCATCTATTGTTCCTTGCCATCCACAACAATAAAAGATTGTATTTTCTTTTGTAATTTTGTCCCCAACCATTTCTTCTAATGGTGAAACGCCATTTTCTCTTGGTCTAAGGAATGTTTCAACTCTTCCTACTTGACCAGACCATGATCTGTTAAACCATTCTTGAGGTCTGCTAATTGCTGCTCTATATCTAAAATTCCATTCATCTTTTCCTCTTCTAATACTTTCATTTTCTAAATCAGTTAGCAAATCTTTGTAGCTTAACTCATCGACATAACTTGCGCCATGAAGAACAATAATTTCTCTTTTATCTCCTACAGCATGAAAATGCTGTGCAAAACTAACAAATGGTGCAAGACCAGTTCCACCACCTATACAAACAATACGTCTTGTATCTGCATCTCCATTTGGAAGTGTATCATTAATCAAAAGTGCCAAACCTGTAGGCTTTAACCACTTTATTTTGTCCCCTTCTTTTGCATTGAATAATTGAGTGGTCAATCTACCTGGAAGTGGTTTTCTGACCCATCTAATTACAAGCTCAATGTAATCTTTATTTTCTGGATGAGATGCAATTGAATATGCTCTTCTAACAATTTTATCATTCTCCGCAGGATTTGGTAATCCTAGTGTAATGAATTGTCCAGCTTTGTATTCTGGTACAGGTCCCTCATCTGGAACTAGCCGCATTATTAGAAGATCTTCTTTTAGTAATTGAATATACGTAATAGTTGCTTCATTATCTACTACCATACGGTACAATCAAGGAAATGTATGGTTAAATATCTTGTGCTAATCATTTGCAAATAATTTGTATCAACAGCTAAACGTTAATAACCAATTTGAAAAACGTAATTCGGTCAGGATACTGACAAGCGGGCCGGTCGTCTAGTCCGGTAGGATAGGTGCATGGCATGCATCGGATCGAGGGTTCAAATCCCTTCCGGTCCACTTTTTTTTAATTTAAACATTAGTTGCTCTAATTCTGAGTCTTTCTCTTTTGAAATTTCTAAAATTTCCTTCTCTGAAATTTCTTCTTCAAGATTTATCATAGCTTGTAATGCACTTTTTCTCACTTCAATATTAGAATCTAAAATACAATTATGAACTGTATTCTTTGCTTCTCCTGCTCTTAAATGACCCAAAGATCCCAATGCACAAGACCGTACCATGGAGCTTTCATCTTTTACGAGATTAATGATTGCAGGAATGGAATCCGTGTCATTTCTATTTGCTAAAACCAAAGCTCCAAATCCTCTAATATTTTTACTGGAATTTTTAAGACTGTCAATTAATAAATTTGAAATTTTTTTTTTATTTAAAACCAAAGAGCTGAATGCTTCTCCTCTTACTTTGATATCTGAATCATCTAAACAACTTATTATTTTTTTAATAATTTTAAAATTATCTGTAGATTCCAATCTTTCTAAAATTTTGATTTTTTCTTTACTTGTGCCAGAATCTAAAATTTTAATTTTTTGCCCCAACTTATTATTATAATAGCAATATCATACTAATAATAATTACATTTTTTTAAAATTTCATTTTTCTAGAACAAAAAACCTCTCCTAGCTTTAAATTATCCTTAAATACCAAAGTCCTCATGTCAACCGAAACAAGAGACACAGTATTCATTGGTAAAAAACCGTTGATGGCATATGTTACATCTGCCCTAATTCAATTGGCAAACTTACCTTCCGTCAACATCAAAGCTAGGGGAATGAGCATTGGACGTGCTGTAGACGTTGCCCAAATCGTTGCGCGCAAAACAGAAAATGCAGGCTACGCTGTCGGTGAAATTAAAATTGGCTCTGAAGCGTTAGAGTCACAAGATGGTAAAACCAGAAACGTTTCAACAATAGAAATTGAAATCAAGAGAAACTAATCTAGATTCCACCTTGTAATTTTTATTTTTATTCTCTTTTAGTAGAACCGTATTTTTTCTCAAGTTTTCTAAACTTTGGTAGTTCTACCAAGTCATTGAATTGATCAAAATTTACGACTTTTTGTTTGAATTTTGCTGTAGTTCCTGTCTTTTTTAGCTCTTTTAGTATATCCATTGTTGCAAAAGTATTTGCAAATAACACCGACAGTGGATACAAAATTATGTTAAATCCCATCTTATGCAAAGCATCTGCAGAACTTAGCGGAGTTGCACCACCTTCAATCATATTTGCAACCAACGGTGCTTTGATTGATTTTCCAATTTGTTTCATTTCATCAATTGATTTAGGTGCTTCAATAAATACAGCATCTGCTCCTGTTTTTTTATTTTGTAGTCCTCTCTCTATTGCACCATCTAGTCCTTCAGTAGCTCTTGCATCAGTCCTTGCTACAATTATGAAGTCTTTGTTTTGTCTTGCATCAATTGCTGCACCCAATTTTTCAGTATACTCTTCTTGTGCGATAACTTCTTTTCCTTGCATATGACCACATCTTTTAGGCCATCTTTGATCTTCTAGAAAAATTCCAGAAGCTCCTGCAGCTTCTAATTCTTGTACTAATTTCCAAACACTTAGAGCATTACCATATCCTGTATCTGAATCAACAATTACTGGAACAGATACAGCTCTACAAATTCTTCTTGCATTATCTACAGTCTCTGTTGCTCCAATAAATCCATAATCAGGCATTCCAAACAAAGTAGCTGAAGTACCATATCCTGTTTGGAACATTGCCTCAAAACCAACTTTTTCTGCAATTTTCGCACCAATGGCATCATAAACGCCGGGAATCACAATTGGTTTGTTTGATTTTAGCATCTTTTTGAGATTAGCCATGAAAGGAAAATGAATTAGGATTATTTATGATTTAGACCTTAAATTTTAAATGATTTTGGATATTTGGCTCTAGTTTTCCCATAAAGTGTTAACAAGTTTATCGACAATCAGTAAAAATGACATCCCTCCTTTTATTCCTAAATTTTCCAGATTGATTAAAGGGTGACATAGGCATGATTTGTTGTAAACTAGTTAATTATCCCAAAGATAAAAAATCAACATGTCAAAGGAAGAATTGATAAAACAATTCTATATTGCTTTTAAAAATAAAGATGAAAAAACTTACCTTGAATTATGTGATGAGAACATCGAGTGGATTACTATGGATGAAATGCCAAATGCTGGCACATACATTGGAAAAAAGCAAGTATTTGAAAACTATTTCCCAAATATGTTATTTCATTTCAAAGAGTTTCATGCCATACCAGAACAGATATCGGTATTGAAAGACCATGTCATGGTAACTGGAAGATACCAAGGTGTTTCAAAACAGAATAAGAAATTTAATGTTTCATTTTCACATGTGTATCTAGTTGAAGAAAATAAAATAAAACAATTCAGACAGTTTACAGATGCACGGAAAATTCAAGAAACC
>JAUWQG010000009.1 GCA_030611185.1 Nitrososphaerota archaeon | reverse complement strand
AATCAGTTGTTCAATTCCTCTTAGACTAGAAGTGCTTTGATTGTTATTCTGGTACCATTTAGGAATGAAAATAATTATTTTAAGATAATTCTAGAGTTTAGCTAATCTAACTTAGCTTTAAGTCATTTTTTAGAAAACATTAGAGTGGGTAAAATAGAAATTATGTTTTTAGTTTTTAATCCAATAGTGTAGCAACGGGATAGAATCTCATTTGTGTAAGGGTGGTGCCATCATTTTCATAATCTAATCCGTATCTAACAATATCAGCAATAGTGAAAATCCATTCTTCATTTTTTACTTCACATCCATCAACTGTTCCAAGAAATTCTGTAAATTCTTCCTCAGTCAAAGGCAGTAAAAAGTCGCCAGTGATTTCAGCTATAGTATCAACTGTTTCACCAAAGTCTTCAGGAGTTAATATTCCAAATGGTTCAACCGTATCTAAGGAAGCATCACAAATTGCTCCACTCCATGTAAATAGATCTGTGATTTCTATGGCTTTGCTTTTTCCTTTTCCTTTTTCTAAAGTAGTATCAAATCTTTCAAGACCAAATTCTGTTTTTTTGAAGACACCATTTTTCGATATAAGTCCCAATCCTACCAATGTGTCTTCACTACAGTCAATTGCATCGCCACCTTGGTCTTCAGATAAGCCTTGACTGGAAGCATTTGCTAATCTAGTATCTCCTGCTGAAACGAAACCATCCATATCAGCATCTAGATAAACAGTTTCACCTGCATCAAACATGTTATTAGCAGTTGAATCCTCATGTTTTTCTTTAGTGTTATCAAATGCTTGTAAAGGATCATTCTCACCAATTATGCCTCCAGGCCCAGCTAATAACACGTCATTAGCGACATTGAATATACCATCGCCGTCGTCAAGATAGATAGATTCACCAACATCAAACATATCATTATCAATAACATCATCTGCATGCATCTCAAATGCAGTAAAAACAACTAAGGTGAGTCCAGCTACTACATCTGGATCAAAACTGTTAACGATTGAACCATCTTCAAATGCTACTGGTAAAAAGTTACATGCGTTAATCAAGGTAGGATGAGTTAGCATTACTGTACTTGGGCTATTACCGTTGTTTGGCTTTCCAAGTATTCTCCAATAGACCTGCATTTCTTCGGCTTCTAACTGAACAAGTGCAGCATCAGGAGTATTTTCTTGTCCAAATGGAGCTGCACAAGGATCAAGTACTTGAAGAATATCAATTGAGGCTCTCTTATTTGAAACAAATTCAATCTCAGATATACCTACTATTGGTACAAATATTGAATTACCAAATGGGTCATCTGTCACAATATTGTTACAGTTGTAAAATGGATCTAATTTTTTTCCATGAATATTTAGATTTGCGTGTTCTCCACTAGGAAATCCATTACTCCACTCAATTACTTCTTGTGGTTTTTTTGCAAATGCATTATTGTCATCACTAAATCCTAATGTTCCAACTACAGATAGTAAAACTATTGCAGTTGCTATGAAACCAATTTTTTTAAGATGATTGTGATTAATTGTCACTGAAGAACTTTTGATCATGTCTTTTAAAGAATTACTACTCTTTGATACTAACGATCTTTCTTTTTTGATCAACGATGGTTTGATGAATCTAGCAACTATTATAGCTGTGTATGTAACATTTGTTTTTGACACTTCTTACAAAAATTGTAATGGTACAAAAAATATTAGACTGATTTAGTTTCTTGAGATAGTGTAACAGATAAAATGTTACAACTAGTCATGTACAAAATAATAATTTCAAATTAACAATTTCAATCAAATGCTAATTTTCTCTTGTAGGCATAAAATTTCTCATTGAATAGTAAATTTTAAACCAAACAAATGGTAGATAGTCTTGGCGATGAGAGTAGAACAAAAATGTCGAAATTGTGGCAAGATACTTGAAGAAGGTCTTCTTGGTTACTGTTCATCTAAATGTCATTTTGAAGAATACGTTAAATCAAAATAATCATCCTTTTCAAAAAATAATTTCAAAAGTTCAATTCCTCTTAGACTAGAAGTGCTTTGGTGATTATTTTGGATTCAGATTTTATTTTCTAAGATAAATGGGAACGGCAGGATTTGAACCTGCGATCACTAGTCCCCCAGACTAGTATCATACCAAGCTAGACTACGTTCCCTTGGAAACTAGGCTCAAAATGAAATTATTAAATCGTAGTATTGAAAAAAGTAATTAATGAAAATTTGTAATATTTGCCATAAAATTTCTGGTTCTGGTGAAGATCATCTTGATTGTGTACAAAAACGAAGTGTGGAGTTAGAAAATGAAGATTTTAAAAGTAAAATTACTGAAAATCTACAACTCTCAAATAATTCCCAAGATTTGGGTGTGGAAGTAAAAGCTATTCTTGAACATTTGTCAAGAGATAAAGACTCTGATGAATAACTAGAGCCAATTTGATAGTCTGTCTTTTTCAAATTGTACCTTTTCATCAAGGTGCTCAGAAGTTGATTCAGTCAACTTAGTTGAAGGCTTTGGTCCTGAAAACATATCTATTTCAATCAAAGATGCAGTATCTCTGCCTGATTCAATAAAGCATCCACCTTTTCCATCAAATAATGCAGATTCTTCTTTTGATTGAATTTTTGAAATAATATTTTGGGCAACTGCAAGTCCTTCTCCTTCAGCAAATACACCAGCTTTTGGAACTGCCATTGTATCAGTAACTTTCAAGCTAGTGACATCACCTATAGCATAGACATTTTCATATGGTGTTTTACAATCTCTAGTTATTGGAATAAAATTATTTTCTTTAGCTAATCCAGATTCTAAAATTACGTCAGGTACAACATGAGGAGGAATAGCAAGAAGCAAATCAAAGTGGGCTTCACTGTCTTGAAAAACTAGTTTGTTTGGTTCTACTGATTTTATCTTACATGAATCATGAAAAATTATTTTTTCAGAATTTATTAATTCAAGTATTTGTTTACTAATTTCAGGTCCTGCAGCTGGTAATGTAATTGGGGCTGGACTATAGAAATGAATTTGTACTGAATCCCTAATTCCAGCTTCCCTTAGCATAGAATCTATGATTAAACTAGCCTCAAATGGAGCGGGAGGACACTTGTATGGCATGCCCATAATTGAAATAGCAATTGTACCTGATTTCAGTTCCTTTATTTTATTATGGATTTCCTCAGATTGTTTATAGTCATAAAGATTCATTCCATTTTCAGTTAATCCTTGAATTTTTTGGGGAGCTAATGCTGCACCCATTGCAACTATCAAAAAGTCGTATGAAAGATTATTTGTTGTAGTTTTGATATTTTTATTTTCTAAATCAATCTGTAAAATTTCCTCATTGAGAAAATCAATTTCTTTTTTAGATAATTCAGACAATGAACCAGTTGAATTTTCAAAGGTTCTTGTTCCTTTAATGATCCAAAGTTTGGCAAATCCAACCATAAACCAATTTTTTTTATCAACTATGGTAATTTTTACTTGTGATGAGGAAAGAGATTTTCTTATCTCATTTGCAGCTGATAGTCCGCCAAATCCCCCACCAAGAATTAAGACATGAGGGATGGTTGCAGACAATTTAACGGTCTTGTGTAGTTGGTCGAATTAAAATTTCATTTACATTTACATGATTTGGTGACTCAACAGCATAAAGGATGGCATTGGCAATATCATCTGCCTGTAAGGCTTCCATTTTTTTGGCATTTTCAACAAATCCTTGTAGGGATTCATCAGTTATTGTATTGGTTAATTCAGTCGCAACAACACCAGGCTCAATACAAGTTACTCTGATATTTTTTCTAACGCTTAGTTCTTCTCTTAATCCTTCGCTAAAGGCAGTGATTGCATGTTTTGTAGCACAATAAACGCTACCTGCTGGAAAGACAATTCTTCCTGCCACTGATGAGATATTTACAATATGACCTGACTTTTTTTCAAGCATATGACTTACCACAGCACCAGTACAATATAGTACTCCCTTGATGTTAACGTCTATCATCTGATCCCACTCGTCTATTTTCAAATTTTTAACAAAACTAAGAGGCATCAAGCCTGCGTTATTTACTAAAATATCTACAGATCCCCATTTTTCCAAAACATTGTTAACAAAAGAATTACATTCATCATTTTTTGTGACATCAAGTTTTTGAGAATAAACTTCGCCATTATTTTGCTTAATTTTATTTTCCAAGTCTGCAAGTTTATCAGTTCTTCTTGCACCTATTGCAACTTTGGCTCCTGCTTTTGAAAGAGCGAGAGCTGTGGCAAAACCAATCCCACTACTTGCACCTGTAATTATTGCAACTTTATCTTTAATCATTTAATTTCACTTAATTGAACCCAATGCGTAGAGCGTAAAAATGTTTGTGAAATTTATATTAAAATAAAAATTTGGATAAAACAGGTTTATTAGAATTAACATATCAAGATAATTTATGAAGCCTGAAAACTGTGCATATTGTGGGGATATGACTGACATGCCTTTTCATTGTAGTTATTGTAAGGATCCATTTTGTTCAGAACATAGACTTCCAGAAGAACATAGATGTGTTAAACTAACTCAAATCAGAGCTAAAAAATTTGGAGAAAGAAAAGTGATTAGAGATGGTGGGATTGGTAAGCAAAGTGCTTTCAAAAGATTTCTTAGAAAATTCAAGCGTTGAACGATATTAGTATGGGCTTTTGTCAGGAGATATTTTTGCTCGTTTTCCTTGATAGATTAAAGCAATAGCTAAGGCGAACATAACTAGTGCAGTTAATGGGAAATTTTGTGGGGCAGGTAAAATAAACCAGTAATAGATTCCAAACCCTATTGAAACTACAGCCTGTGTCCACAGCTTAATCCATTTTGGAGCCTTTACTACCCTACTAATTGCCTCAACTATGAAAATTCCAATTACAGGATAAATTGTATAGAATAAAAAATCAATTACATCTACCCCCGTATGAGACATGTATGATGAAAATATTCACAGGTGTAATTTTTACCTAGTCTTCCCAATGAATTTTGGCAGCAACTTTTTTTGTTATTAGTGCTTGGGCATTTTCATATGGTATAGTTGCAATATCTTCTGGTTGAAATGGCCCATATTTCTCCAAATCAGCTCCTACAATTTCATCTACATCTTTTAGAAACCTAAGAACAACTGTCTTAGTTTTATGATTCTGAGATAAAGATTCTAAAAACTTGGATTTTCCATTGATTGTAGCTGAAAGAATCATTTCTAATCTTTCTCTTTTTTGCTCTTCAGCATCAAGGATGAATTTTTCCTCATCTAAAAGATTAGTAAAATCTATGTTATCTGATCTGATAGTTTTCTCAAGTCTATTATGAAGTAAAAGGGAAGTTAGCTCTGATGCCATATCAATTAAAGATTGTTTGATTTTGCTTTCAATTCCATCAAATTCTTGTCTTTTCAAGTTTCCAATAAAATCTGAAAGATGTCTATAGAAATTAGGTTCCATTTCCTGTATTGAATCACTTTCTGTTTCTCTTAGAACTATTGCATGTAAAGAGTTGATATCGATTTCATTTGGTTCAGACATTTCTTACCTAATCCTTAAATGATGGATGTATTTGTGTTAGCTTGAAGTCTAAAATTGCCATATAAAGTGAGTCATGGAAAAGCACTTGAGGTAACATATTCATCTGATGAAGTTTTCGCTAGAATTCAACATGAAGATATTCAATTCATAGATTTACAATTTACCGGATTAACTGGCCGTTTTCATCATACAACAATTTCTGCAAATACATTTACACCTGAGCAAATGAAAGACGGATTACCAAAATTGGATGGTTCATCAATTATTGGTTTTGCAAGTATTGATGATTCAGATCTTTTGTTAAAACCAGATCCTAATACTTTTGCAATTCTTCCTTGGATGACTGAAAACAAAACTGCACGGTTATTGTGTGATGTCTATTGGGGAGGGGATAGAGGAAGATTAAGTAGAGATCCTAGAGGAATTTCCCAAAAAGCAGAAGAATATATCAAATCTCAAGGATATGATTATAGCGCCTGGGGCCCAGAAGTAGAGTTTTTTGTATTTGATAAAATTCATTGGGATGTTCTTACTCCATACAAAGGCCAATCATATTCAATAGAATCAAAAGAGGCTCCTTGGAGTAATGAAGGCTCTGGTTATCCTATGGGGTTACAAGAGGGATATTATCCCAGTACACCATCTGATACTCTTACTCCATTTAGAAATGAGTGTGTAAGTATCTTAAATACAAATTTTGGAATTTTATGTGATAATCATCACCATGAAGTTGCAACTGCTGGACAATGTGAAATTGATATCAGATATGATTACATGACAAATGCTGCTGATGCTGCGCAGACTTACAAATATGTAATAAGAAACATTGCAGCAAAATATGGAAAGGTTGCAACTATGATGCCAAAACCAATTGCAATGGATTCTGGTTCTGGAATGCATGTTAATGTAAGTTTGTGGAAAGGCAAAAACAATGTTTTTTATGATTCTGAGAATGAAGATGAGTTAAGTCAAACTGCTCGATATTTCTGTGGTGGAATAATTAACCACGCAAAAGCATTATCTGCAATTTGTAATCCAACTACAAACTCATATCATCGATTAGTTCCTGGTTATGAAGCTCCAGCATATATTGCCTGGAGTGCGGGAAATAGATCTGCAATTGTAAGAGTTCCAAAACATCTTACTGGAAAAAAATACGCAAGTCTAAAGAGGCTTGAATTTAGAGCTCCTGATCCATCATCAAATCCGTATCTCGCATTTGCAGCAGTTACTGCTGCAGGAATGGACGGATTAAAGAAAAAAACTGATCCCGGCGAGCAAGTACGAGATGATATTTTCAAGATGACAAAATCAGATAGAGCAAAAAGAGGAATAGGTGTTTTACCAAAAAGTCTTGGAGAAGCATTAGACGAATTGGAAAGTGATAGAAAATTCCTACTTTCGATTTACACAAATGATGTTATTGATAAAATCATAGAGTTAGAAAGAAGAGACCAAAGAGAAATTGCTATCAGACCGCATCCTCATGAATTTTATCTGTATTTTGACGTGTAAAATCTAAACTCTTCCAGTCATCTGAAAGATTAAGGCTAATGATATAGCGATAAGACTAACCCCTACTCCAAAGTAAATTATCCGGTTTTTTTCTGTAGTTGCAGTTTTGTACAATAAAATTCCCCCGATAAGGCCCACAAACAATACTATTACTCCACTAACTACATTTTCACCAGAACCTCCAGTAATCAACGGTTGGAAAAATCCAGCAAGTAAAGTAAAAAACATTATCAAATAGATATACTTGAATCCTTCACGTACTTTTGATAAAATCTCATTCAATATTGTTTTTCAATTTGATTGTAAAATAAACTTTTTAGAAATAATTTTTCACTATAATTACATCATTCCGGGCATTCCACCCATTCCAGGCATACCACCCATGCCGCCCATGTCAGGCATACCACCACCCATTCCAGGCATACCGCCTTCACCACCTGGAGGTGGCCCTGCAGATTTTTGTGTTGCAATTACATCATCAATTCTAAGAATCATACAAGCTACCTCTGCTGCTGAGGAAACAATTTGGAGTTTAACTGCTAAAGGTTCAATAATATCACTTGATTTCATGTTTGCAATCTTTGCTTTCATAACATCAATTCCTGTCCATTTTTCCCCTTTCATTTGTCTTGAGCGCAAAACAGTCAATGTGTCAATTGGATCCATTCCTGCATTTTCTGAAAGTGTTAATGGAATTGTTTCTAAAGCATCAGCAAATTTTTCTGCTGCTAATTGTTCTCTGCCTTCAAGAGTTTTTGCCCAGCTTCTTATTTTTGTTGCAGCATAAGTTTCAGGAGCACCTCCACCTGCAACAATTAATGGATTTTCAATCACATCCTTAACTACCATTAATGCATCATGAACAGAGCGTTCTACCTCATCTACTACTCTTTGGGATCCACCACGGAGGAGAAGTGTTACTGATTTTGGATGTTTGCAGCCTTCAACAAAGACCCATTTATCTTCCTCAATTTTTTTCTCTTCAACAAGTTCTGCGTTTCCTAGATCTTTTTCGAATAGATCATCAAGATTAGTCACAATTCTAGCACCAGTTGCTTTTGCTAGCTTGGTAAGATCACTTTCTTTAATTCTTCTAACTGCAATAATTCCTGCTTTTGCAAGATAATGTTGAGCCATTTCATCAATTCCTTTTTGGCAAAGGATCACATTTGCCCCTGAACCAATCACTTTGTCTACCATAGTCTTTAACATTCTATTTTCTTCATCTAGGAATGATTTCATTTGTTGTGGATTTGAAATGTTAATTTTAGCGTCAGTTTCAGTTTTACTAATTTCTAGTGCGGTGTTTATCAAGGCTATTTTTGCTTCAGTAATTTTTTTAGGCATTCCACCATGAACAATTTCTTTATCAAGAACAATTCCTTGAATAATACCAGAATCTTTTATTGAGCCTCCTGCCTTTTTTTCTACCTTAATATCATCAATATCAATTTGGTAATTATCACCTTCTTTTTCTGCTACAGAAAGAACTGATTTTACAATAATATCGGCTAGTTGATCAGAATCTTTTCTGACTAATTTGGTTTGCATGGATGTTTTGGCAATTTTATTGAGAACTGACTTGTCAGTTTGAGAAATATTTTCGGCTATGTCTCTGAGGAATTGTTTTGCTTTTTTTCCTGCCTTTCTATATCCATCCACAATTATTGTCGGATGAACATCTTGGTCAATTAGGGATTCAGCATTCTCAAGGAGAGAACCTGCCAAGATTACGACTGAGGTAGTTCCATCTCCTACTTCATTATCTGTTGTTTTTGAAATTTCAACCAACATTTTGGCTGCTGGGTGCTGAACATCAATTTCTTTTAAGATGGTTGCACCATCATTTGTAATAGTAACATCTCCTAAGGAGTCAACTAACATTTTATCCATACCTCTAGGTCCAAGGCTAGAATGAACAATTTCTGCAATAATTTTTGATGCTGCTATGTTATTTTTTTGAGCATCTCTTCCCTTGGTTTCTGAGCCGCCTTCTTTTAGCAAAACAACTGGCATATTTCCTTTGGAAGTAGCTTGCATACCCATTAATGGAAAAGCTTTTGATTCCCCTTTTATACGTTGCAGAAAATTAAAAGTTTTTGAGATCTAAATCGGTGTTTTTAAATTGGGAAAATTAATTTTCAGGTTATGGTAAAATCCTCAAACAAAGAATCTTATGATAAAATTTTCTCAAAATTAAAAGATCATCATAAATGGTTTGAAAATTCTATTCCATTAATTGCAAGTGAAAATATACCCAGCCCTGCTGTTCGCGAGGCAATAATTTCAGATTTTGGTAATAGATATGCCGAAGGTTGGCCAGGTGAAAGAGTCTATGCTGGATGTATCTACATTGATGATGTAGAGTTTGAATGTATGAAACTAGCAAAAAAATTGTACAAGGCTAAATTTGCCGATGTAAGACCAATTTCAGGAGTAGTTGCTAATTTGGCAATATATTCAGCCTTTACAAATCCAGGAGACATTATGATTGCTCCCTCAATTCCTGCAGGAGGTCACATTTCTCATGGTAAAAAAGAGCATTCTGGTACGGCAGGGTTAGTTCATGGATTAGAAATTGAATTTTATCCATTTAATGCCGAAGAGATGACTATTGATGTAGATAAGACAAAAACAAAGATCAAGGAGTTAAAGAAAAATGGACGTCTTCCAAAAATGGCAATGTTTGGTGGATCATTGTTTTTGTTCCCACATCCGGTTAAGGAATTAGCAGACTTTCTCAAGAGTTATGATATTCATATCAACTATGATGCAGCTCATGTGGCTGGTTTGATTGCAGGAGGTAAATTCCAAGATCCACTACGTGAGGGAGCAGATACTATGACTATGAGTACGCATAAGACTTTGTTTGGTCCTCAAGGAGGTCTTGTTTTAGGCTCAAAAGAACATGAAGAGAGAATCAAAAAAGCAATGTTTCCTGGACTTACAAGTAGTCATCATATTCATCATATGGCAGGAAAAGCAATTGCATTTGCAGAAGCATTAGAATTTGGAAAAGATTATGCAACTCAAGTTATAAAAAATGCAAAAGTCTTTGCAGAGGCTCTTAGTGATTATGGTTTCAAAGTTTTAGGTGAGAGTAGAGGGTTTACCAAATCACATCAAATTGCAGTAAATGTGCTTGATTATTCAGATGGGGGTAAAGTTGAGGCAGAATTAGAAAAGGCTAATGTGATTGTAAATAGACAGTTAATCCCAGGAGATATCAAAGCAGGGCGAAATTATTTCCATCCAGGTGGAATAAGATTGGGTGTTTCGGAGATTACAAGAATCGGTATGAAACAAAACGAGATGAAAGAAATTGCATCCTTTATCAAAGAAGTTGTAATTGATAAAAAAGATCCTAAAAAAATACTACCAAAAATCAAAGCTTTCAGAAAGAACTATCAAAAGGTTCAATATTGTTTTGACAATAAATTGGGAGCATACGAATACGTCAAATTAAGATAATAATTTTAAGACGCATAATCGGTAAGTAGAGACTGATCTCCTGATTTTTTTCCAAAAACTAGATCAATTTCGTCAGATAGTGCATGAATCCGGCCTTTTTGATATTCTCCCACATCATAATTATTCACCAATCTCTTGGCTAGTTTTAGGTACTTTTCTACAGAGCCTCTAGTTATGGTTTGAATTAGTTTGTGACTGCAAACGCAGTTTTGAGTTAATGGAAGACGACGATATGATTTTCCACAAGCCGTACATCTGAAACTTTGTCTTGCATATGCACGAAGATTTCCCATAATGTCTGGGACTAGATGTGTGGATATTACATTAGAAACAATTTCTGAAGTGTTTACCGCATCAATCATATCGGCATTTCTAATTTGCATGTCAAGTTTATCCAACATAGAGCCAAGTGTGGAATATGCACTTCGAGATTTTGATGTAGTAAGCGAGGAGGTTTGATGGGTAAAGTAATAATCATAGAATTGTCTTTCTGTCTCTAATCTTGATTCAATAATTTCAACGGATTTTACTTCTGAGGCCTTTTTTTGCTGAAGTGTTGATTCAAAAAATTCTAATGGTAAAAACTTGGTAACTTCCAAATTGTGGGCTTGTGGTTGAGATTCATGTGGTAAAACCAATGGCTGAATCAGTAGTGGTGCATCCATTAATCCTCCAATTCTATCTGAAAGGAATTGTCTAGAGAAATTAAGAAGACTATCCATAAGAAGCATTATTGAATCTGCGTCTCCATCTGCATCCCTTCTTTTGGCTGAATGCCAATTTGGAGTAGCAAAACAGACGTGTGTTTCCGTAAATCCTATGACTCTTCCTACAATTCCTACCGAAGTGTGTGGAGCCAGACCAATTATTAGATGCCCGATTAATTCTTCAGTATTTTTAACATTGTAAAAAGGGAGTTTTCCATAGAATTTTTTCAATAATGTATCAATGTATTTACAGATGGATACAAGATATCTTCCACTTTCATATGGAATAATTACATCCTGCATGCGAATTTCTATAATTTGTTCAGAATTTGTAATTGGATTTCCATCAATATCATGTGTGTATCCTAATTCATTGAGTTTTTCAATAGAAGTTCCAATCCATGAGGGTTTGAATTGAGTAATTGGGGAATTAGTGGCATCAAAGCGTACGGTTCCATCTTTGAATGTGGTAAGGCCAAAATTTTGACGAACCAAACCCTTCTCAAGTGGTTCGGCAATTCTATCTTGACTGATGAGCTCTTTTACTCCTTTGAATGGTTCTTGTGCCCTAATCCCCATTTTTTCTTGTGCTGCTAGCAATTTTTCTTTTAAGGGAAATGATTTGTAAGAGTGTGAAGGAGCCTTTCGTTTACATTTTTCACAGAAGGGAGATTCAAGAATATCCCTGCAGTTTAAGCATTGATATATTATCGATGTTTTGGTCCCACATTTTGAGCATTTTATTCCAATTGAAGGCTCATTGCAAATATTGCACTGGCGATTAAAAATATTGGTGAAAAAATTAGTTTGTCTAGAGGCTTTTAGAAGGTCTCTTGTGGGTCCTCCTTTATCACTAATTGGGAATAAAACATGGGTTGGTGGTTTCATTTTCCTAGCAGCTGCTTTTTCGGGTCTTCCTATTCTAACGCCTATTGATGTAGAAAATTTATTTCTTATTGGAATTTCAGATGATTTTGAAATAATTTTAGGTACAGAAGAATCATCAATTATTGGTGCTTTTCTGAAGAGTAAATTATAGAAAATTTTTGCTTCATTTTCTTCAAGAATAATTGATTCTTTTTGTTTATGTGGAACTCCTAATTTTTCAAGTATTTTCTTGATATTTATTGGATATTCTATTGAATTTTCATTGACTTTTTTAGGTTGTAAAAGTTCAGATAATTCTGAAGAAGAAATTTGGTCCCAAAAGTAAAGAAATTGTGGATGTAAAGGGATCTGAAAATCTAATGAAATCTTCAGAGATTCATCCAAAGTAGGTACTCTATTTAGAAATTGGGTTAGATATTCGTCATTAGGCTCATATTTTGCTAGTTTTTCTCTTAATTCCTCAATCCAAAATTCTTCAACATATCCTGTTGGTATAAGTTGAGCATTATTTTCCAAGAAATCTCCAAAGGAAATTAAAATATCTCCTAAATGTAAAATTTTTTCAATATCTTTTCTAATTTCAATTCCATGTTTTACATCTCTAATTTTTACAACATCCCCATTTTTTACACGAACTGTTGGAGTTTCTATTGAATCAACAAAAGCTACTGTGGCTCCTTTTCCTGGAATGTCAATTTTGACTTGGGTACCAACAGCTACGGTATGATCTAGAATTTCTGCAACTGCAGGATGAATTCCAACTGCAGCAAATCCTGTATTACAGGCACGCCCATATCTTAGCCTAAATCCTCCTAATTTGTTAGGCATTGATAAAACAGAACGTCCAGTGATAACTTCACGCATTCTTTTTGCGGCTGCGTTTTCTTGTTTATCACCTGTTTGAATAGCTCCTTTTAGGTCTGCAAGCCATTCCCAACCATCAAGATTATAGAGTTCTATTCTTTTGAGTAGTTTTTTTGATCTTCCAATTAATCCATCATTTAAGACCCTTAATGCTCCACCTCTAACCCTATCTGTTTTGATCCTTGTCATTCCTTTATGGTTAACCACCTCGAATGGATCTGTGTCTACTCCGTTAAGTTCAACGGGAAGATTGGAAATTACCCGGATAATATCCTCATCTAAGATATGAAATTGGAAATTTCCAGCTTCCCTTTCATAGATTCGTAATTCTTCAACAAATCTACCAGTTTCATCATCAAAAGAGTCGGCTTGGAATTTAGAAAGTCCAGCTATTTTTCGTACGTGGTCAGCTATTAGCATAGTTACAGCAGATTCAGTTCCGCCAGCAGATCTCATTGGACCAGCTATAGAAACTGAGAGATAGTCGGTTCCATCTTTGTTTTTCTTTATCTTAACTTCACTTATTCCTTGAAGAGGCGCTATTGTGACACCCTCTGTGACTATAGCCAATCCTACTCTAACTGCTAAATCTAATTTCTCCTCCAAAGTGGCTTCAGGAAGAGAATATTTTCCTAAGGCAATTTCCTTTGAGAGAATTAATGCTGAAAGTTCTTTTCCATTGATTTTTAATATTTCACGAAGAGGATCGGCAATATCAATTTCGTGCATTTTTGCAACTCTATCTGCCAGATCAAATGCGATTTTAGGCTCGATTATTCCAGAAGAGTCTACTAAACTTGATTTGGCCTCTGCTGCGCTCTCAAAAATTGTATAAGTGTCAGATGAAAGATCAGCATAGTAATTTCTATAATAATCAGGCATTTTTATGCCATGTAAACGAGAAGTGGCGGTATTTTCAGACATTATACTTTGTTATTATTTGGTTCTTTGAATTGTTTTTGCAATTTCTGTTAGTTTCTTAATGCTCCCTCCTTTCTCCAAGAAAGTTCCAATAACAAGGGCATCAGCACCTGCTTTGACTAGTTCTTTTGCCGTTTTTACATCCTTTATTCCTCCACCAACAATCAAAAATCCATTAAATGCTTTTCTAACTGTTTTAACCATTTCAGGAGTTACTGTGGATTTTGCTCCTGATCCTGCCTCCAAGTATACAAATCTCATGCCAAGAAATTGTGCTGCAAGTGCATATGCGGCTGCAATTTTTGGTTTTTCAAATGGAATACCCCTTGCTGAGCCAACAAACCATGCCGAAGTTCCATCACCAATAACCAAATACGCAGTAGGGAGTGGTTCAAGGCCAAATTTGAGCACGCTTGGTGCCCCAAGTGCTTGTGCCTGTGTAATAAAATATGGGTTTTCAGAATTCATCAATGAACTAAAAAGTATAGCATCAGCATCTGGAACAACTCCCGTAACGTTTCCTGGAAATAAAATAATTGGTATTTTGATACCTTGTTTAATGCCCTTGACTACTTGGGACATCTCAATTTGATCAGTTGCTGAAGATCCTCCTACTAGAATGGCTGAAGCACCTATTTTTTCTACATCCCTAGCCAGTTTCTTTGATGATTCCAGGTTTGAAACTTCAGAGTCTATTAAAACAAACAATAATGCATTTTTCTTTTTTAATTCAGATTTTAGGAATAATTCAACTTTATTTCCAGACATAAAATGGGTTTGTAGATGACTCTTTAAAGTTTAATTGGAATAGTGTTATACAGATTTGTATAGCTATGTCGGAGTTCGATCAATCTAATTTTAACAATATTATTAGGAAAATTATCAAAAAATCATTGTTTACTGAACGACAAATTGAAATTATTTTAAATCAGAAAGATCTTCTAGATTCTAAATTTACTATAACAAAAGGTGCGTATTATAGGCAAGTTAGTCAATCTAGAGAGAAATTAATTGCTTTATTTTATTCAATCATTCTATTACGTGGTCTAGGCATACTTTTGCCTGATGATATTGATGTGATATCAAAACTCTCAGAGCAAATAAGTGTGATAAGTGATAGTGATGTCTTTCCAGAAAGAGAAGATGATGTGATAGGTGTGATTGATAGAGTAATACGTCAGGCATGTAATATGTGATGTTGTGTAATTTTCATTTATGATCAAGTTAACTTTGTTGTGATAAGCGATGTGAGGATGTTAATCTAAAGTGTGAAATAATGTTGGTCAATCACGATAAATCACATTTTAGGATTAAATTCTGTGATGTTAATAGAAATTCCTGATCTTGATGTAATATTGAGTGTGATTATTGCGTTTTTAGTTGGATTAGGTGGTCTTTTTGCCTATTTCAAATTGCGTCCGATGATTAAGACTAATGAAACAACAGATGCATCACAAGCAGAACGTTTGGAGTATTACGAAAGACAGTTAATTGATATGAAAATACGCCTGGATTCATTGGAAATTCAAGGTGTTGAGGAAAAACCTGTGGACCAAAATTTGGAATTGAAGCAATTCTTAGAAAAACTGGCAAAAAATGAGATTAAAGAGAAGTTAATTGAGCAAGTTGTAAAGTCTGAAATTGTGCCTGAGAAGCCTCAAATTATTACTCGTATGCCTAATCTAGATCATAATAATGCAATAGATTACGTGTTGCAGTTAATCACAAACAAAGCTATGACATCACGTGACATACAAATCACGTTAAAACGGAGTCGAGAACACACATCAAGATTAATGAAAAAATTATTTGAAGATGGATACGTCCAAAGAAATACAGAATCAAAACCATATTCTTATTCAATTTCTAAAAAGGGAAAAGAGAAGATTGGTGTATTAGAATCAAATCCAACCGTTGTTTAATCTTATTTTAATTTCAAACAAATTAATTTTAGAAAAAATACCCCTGAAGTGTAATTTTCTATTATTAAATATAAATTATATATATTATTAATTTATTATTATTATATGTCTGTTCAAGAAAATGAAGTTTTAGTAAAAATAACTTCTGCAGGTACAATTTCAATTCCAAAACAATTTAGAAAGTATATGGATGTTCAAAAGGGTGAGTATGTAAAATTGATTTTAGGTAAAGATAGATTAATTGTGCGTAAAATAACAATTTCGTAATTTTATTTTTGTTTTTGACTAAGTTTTATGGGTTGATAGGTCCACTCACGGCCCGTTCGAATCCTATCTATTTTACCTTTTGAAGAAAATCTCGATAGGTATGTGGAAATAATACTTAGTTTTACAGGTTCGTTGTATTCATCTTCATACTTTTCAAGAATATTTGTTGAAGTAAACTTGCCCATTGGGAAGAATTTGTCTACAATATGCCAGATTTTAGCACCAATTGAATCAATATTGATGGTTTCTTGTTCCTCTTCAATATTCATTAAATCCATCATTTCAAATATTTTAAGGACTTTATCCCTGGTAACATTTCCCTCTAATTTAATATCATAACGAGCTCCATCAGAGTCTTCCATATCGATACGTATTCGTTTTTTTGCCATCTTTAAGATCTATGAGGATCGAATGTTAACAATTCAATAGATCCAAGAAGCTTTGTTAACTAACTACTTTGTTAACATTGACTGTCTAACCCATGCCTGTGGTATTTTTTGTTATTAACAATTAATCTTCAGTTAGCCAATTAAATTAGGAGATTTCCGTGCCTGGAGTGGAAATTAGGGTGTTAGTTTAGGGTTATTCACATTGTTAACACCCATCTTAACGCCTGGAGTGGAAATTAGGGGGTCAAAATAGGCTTTTTTGGTAATTTCTTAACAAGACTTTAACAAAAATGTTAACCTGTGTTGGTTTGGGATTTAACCCACACACCTATCTTTCCACTCCATCTTTTTCTTTAATTTTTTTAAAGAGAGAAATTCTAACTAAAAATAATTAATTATAAACTAAACTAGAGTTATCA
>JAUWQG010000015.1 GCA_030611185.1 Nitrososphaerota archaeon | reverse complement strand
ATTATTGCTCAAATGATTGTCTTTCACAAATTTCATAAATTTTGATAATAAAAAAATCATTTTGGAAGTGTTACTTTAATGAAAAATTTAGAAAATAGTCTCTAAAACAATCAAAGTGAGCCTACAAAGGGTTAAAAAATCAAAAACTTTTTAATTTTTATCAAGTAGATTTTCAAGAACTAAGTCACAGTTAGTGTATTAAAATAAAAAATATGAAATCATTTTGGGGGGCTCCACGTTTCCTCAATTACATAATTATCCACATTTTTAAAAACAAAATATTTTTTTCCACACTTAAAACATTGCCAGAGAAATTTATCATTAATTTTATTTTGGTATTGCATCGGTAACATGCATGAAGTACATCGAATTTCTTCTGGAAGGTCTTGAATCAAGGGAGATTTTTTAATCAAACTAAAAAGAAGGTAGCCGTTTTACTATAAATCTCATGGTGTCAGGGAATTAAATTTTTTGTTAGGCACTACATATAGAAATTCAATGAAAAGAATAAAGATAAACAAATTAGGATAAGTTTTAGAAAAATATCATGAATTTACTTTCTATTGGAGGATCCGATCCATCTTCAGGAGCAGGAATTCAAAGTGATGTGAAAACATTTGCCTCATTAAATGCATACGGTTTAACCACAATTACTGCAATAACAAGTCAGAACACCTCAAAATTTGGAATGATTCAACCAGTTTCAAAAACAATTTTAAAAAATCAGTTAGACTCAATATTTTCAGATTTTGACGTAGATGGAATCAAAATTGGAATGGTATACAATTCAGAAATAATTAAAACAGTTTTCCACACATTAAAAAAATATTCCATTCCAATAATTGTGGATCCAGTAATACAGTCAACTACAGGAGGAATGTTGATTCAAAAATCTGCAGTTAAAGATTTTAAAAAATTCCTGATACCCATATCTACAGTCATTACTCCAAACAAATTTGAGGCGGAATTTATCTCAGGAGTCAAGATAAATTCAAAAAAATCTCTTCAAAAAGCAGGTAAAATAATTCAAGAGATGGGAGCCAAAAGTGTTGTAATAACAGGATTAGAATTAAAAAAAAATTACATATCAGACTTTGTAATGGCTGAAAATCAAGATATTATAGAAAATAATAAAATAAAATCAATCAACCACGGCAGCGGATGTAATTATTCTGCATCAATGGTATTTTCATTGGCTCAAGGTAAATCAGTGTTAGAATCAGCAAAATTTGCACAGAAATTTACGTTTGATTCAATCAAAGGGGCACAAAAAGTTGGGAAAGGAGTAGCAATCACACATAAAAAAATAGATCAGAGGTATTTTGAATTATCTAATGCAATAAACAATTTTACTAAAATTAAAAATATTTATCAACAAATTCCAGAATGTCAAACAAATTTTGTATTTTCCAAAAAGTCTCCAAAATCAATCAAAGATGTTTTAGGTATTTCTGGAAGAATTGTAAAAACAGGAAAAAGTGTTACTAAAGTAGGAACCTTGGAATATGGAGGATCCAAACATGTTGCAACTGCATTACTTGCGATGAATACAAAATTCCACCATAT
Source organism: Nitrososphaerota archaeon (assembly GCA_030611185.1). Lineage (GTDB taxonomy): Archaea > Thermoproteota > Nitrososphaeria > Nitrososphaerales > Nitrosopumilaceae > Nitrosomaritimum. Next base: position 12,846 of record JAUWQG010000015.1, on the reverse strand, counting down.
TCATTCTGCAATTAATTTAAAATTTCAAAAAGAAACAATTGTTAAATTAGAAAAAAATGGCTTTAACGTAAAAATTTACGACAGAGTAAAAGAACCAAAATATATCAAAAACAAGGAAGGATCGTCAATCAAATGGGGCATAAATAATGCCATAAAAGATTCCAAAGAACCTCCAGATGCAATTTTCCATAAAGGAGATTTTGGAAAAGAACCAATGATAATAATTTTTGGAACAACTCCTGATTCCATTATTAAAAAAATATCAAATGTTGTTTCATGATTGGAGTATGTTTCAAACCCACACTCGAACATAAATAGTGAAAAATTAAAGAAAATTTGTGAAAGCAGTTATTTTAGCAGGTGGATTGGGAACCAGGCTACAACCATACACCACATTTCTTCCAAAACCTATGCTCCCTCTAGGCGAAAAACCAATTTTAGAGCATTTGATTGAGTGGTCTAAGAAAAACGGAGTAAAATCAATTGTACTATGTGTAAGCTACCTAAGAAGATCAATTGAAGATTATTTTGGGGATGGTAAAAATTTTGGAGTTAGTATAGAATATGCAATATCCAATAAACCTCTTGCAACAGCTGGCCAATTAAAGACTGCAGAAAAATTCATCGACGATACTTTTGTTTGTATGTATGGAGACTCAATTTACGGATTTAATTTACGCAACATGATAAAACAACACAAACAAAAAAAGCCTTTTGTGACAATGAGTTTGAAAGAATATACAACTAATTTACCCTATGGTGTAATTGAGACTACAAAAAATAACCAAGTTACAGCATGGAATGAGAAACCAGAAATTAAAGCAAATATCAATATGGGATGCTATGTAATGGAGCCCGAAGTTATGAAATTAATTCCCAAGAATAAACCATATGGAATGGATAGCGTAATCAAAAATGCAATGTCAAAGAAAAAAGTTATTGGTAGTTTTATCAGTAAAAATGGATTCATAGATATTGGAAACAAGGAATCGTATGAAAAAGCAAATAACGAATATATTCAAAAACTTGGAAAAATATAATTAAAAATGAGCAACATCACAATTAAAGAACTTCAAAAAGAAGATCTTTGGAATGGATTTTTGACCACTTTAGATTCTCTTCGTCAAGCAAGCAACATTGAAAAAAATACAGCAGAGAAGATTTATGATAAAATTGAAAATAATCCTGACCACATTATTGTTGTGGCATTAATGGATGAAAAAGTGGTAGGAGCTGCCACACTCTTACTAGAATCTAAATTCATTCACAATGGAGGTATTGTCGGACATATTGAAGATGTAGTCGTTGATAAAAATTACCAAGGACAAAAAATTGGAGAAAAAATCATCAGACATTTGCTAGAGGTGGCAAAAATCAAGGGATGTTACAAAACAATCCTAGATTGCGTTGATGAAGTAAAGCCCTTTTATGAAAAAATAGGATTTACACATAATGCCAATGCCTTGAGATTTGATCATAACTAGTAATATTCTTTTTTTTGACGTTTGATTTTTATTTTTAACAAGGAAGCCCCAACCACCATTACAGGGATTGATAAGACCATGAATAGAATAGGGGTAAAAGTGACCATGTCTGATAAGAAATGATCTTCTATTTTATCGACGAGAGTGAAAGTGTATGCCATTCCAATAAGCATGACAACTCCACCTGCAATTATGAGATAACCAATAGGTTTTGAACCATATCGTCTAGCCATCAAATATGAGAGACCAGCCATAAGGCCTGCAGGTGCAACTCCAATTGAAATGAACTGAAGGATTTTTGGATTGGCATCAAATTCTAATCCAAATTCAAAAGTTTCTGGAACATCAGTCATAAAGATGTAAATTGAAAGCATCTCCCCTACAAACATTACAAATAAAGCTAAACTAACAGCCGCTACCCACTTTTCAATTCCCATTATATTAACAAATTCTGATTGATAAATAAACCATTCAAAAAATTAGATGATTCCCACTAGATTGGCCAGCTCTTTTCTGCAAGCAGCACCAAGCTTTTCTGCAGCCTGTTCTGGAGAAACATCATTTAAGAAAATACCATAACCACGTTCTAACCCAGACCAAGCTTTTGTTATTGGATAAATTTCAATATGCCAATGAATCTGTCGACTGTTCTTCTTTTCAGGAGATAAATGAAACACCAAATTATAGGAAACATTTTTGACTGTTTTTGACAATCCTCCCAAAGTTGCTCTTAGGATAAGGGATAAATCATTAATTTCCTTTTGTGTGATTTTAGAAAAACTAGTAGTGTGTTTTTTCGGAGTGATCCAAAACTCATAAGGATATGATGGCGACCATGGACAAAACGCAATAAACCCTTCAGTTTGTAAAACCTGCCTAGCACTGCCAGTTTCAGCATTAATTGTTTGACACATTACACATACTCCTTTTTCATTCAAGATTTTATGAGATGCCTCGGCTTCAGATTCTATTACCGGAGGAATTGTTGAAAACGTGACTAAATTCAAGTGAGGGTGAGGATTTTTATTTCCAGCCTCTTCACCTTGATCTCCATAAATTGAAACATAGGTAACTCCTTTTTGGGTGTAAAGCCACCTCAACCTATCTTGTACAACCACCAGAACATTTGACCATTGTTCAGGATCAATTGTTGCAAAAGTATCTTTTTGTTTTGGAGAGGCCACCACAACATAATGATAGCCGTATGATGGTTCGCTATAATGTGGTTTATCGCTGTATGAATTTTCAGCATCAACTGAGACAATAGGATTTTTACTTTCAAAAACTCTGATAGACCAATTCTTGACATATTCGTCTTCATTGTCCTGGAGACGTTGTAACATACCATCTTTTGCAACCAAAGAGAGAACCGAAGGATTTGTCATAGATTCATTGCCAGGGGCAAATGGCATTTTTTTTGGATCAATTACTTTGTCATCTTTTTTTGAAATGATCATAAAACGTTCAGAAACATAATCTTTTCTCATATCTCCCATAGTTTCTACTGGCAGAAAACGTGTGTTAAATTGTTTACTGAGATCTAAGTTTTTGAAAAATATTTGAAATAATGAATCTTGATCAGCAAGACAACAACATTTTCCATGAAATTATAAAAATAAAAAATTAAATTTCCAAATACAATCAACGTTATTTTGAATTACTGATCGCAGTTTTGTATGCAAGCTTTAAAGGAGACAGTAGAAGTTGAAAAATCGAAAAGCAGTATGGATAATTCTGATGTTCATATGGTTTATGTTCTACTAGATGGAGTGGGGGACTTGCCACATCCGGATTTAGATGGAAAAACACCACTTGAGGCAGCAAATACACCTACTCTAGATAAAATAGCCAAAAATGGTACAATAGGAGAGGTAATTTCCGTTGGAAAGGGCATTGCACCAGAATCAGACATTGCAGTATTCAATATGCTTGGATACAAATTCCATCATTCAGACTATGCTGGAAGAGGGGTAATTGAGGCAATAGGAGTAGGCATTGATTTTAAAGATGGCGATTTAGCTTTGCGAGGAAATTTCTCTACACTAAATGAAGAAGGAGTAATTATTGATAGAAGGGCAGGAAGGCAAATAGAAAAAGAAGATGCACAAAATATTGCAAAAGAGATTGAAAATAAAATAAAATTTTCTCATCCAAACTCTTCAGTTGTTGTAGCACCTACCATTGGTCATCGAGTTACAGTTAGAATAAGATCAAACGGTTCTAGTCTTTCCTCAGAGATTACCAACACAGACCCAGCATATGCTAGGGTAGATGGAATGGGAGTTGCCAAGGCGGTGGGTGATTTTATGAGAATAGAGAAATGTCTACCTTTAGAGGAATCAGAAGGCTCAAAAATTACAGCCAATTTGGTTAATGAATTCACAGAGCAATCTTTGCAAATAATGAAAGAAAGTAGTGTAAATCAAAAAAGAGGAGAAGCAAACCAAAAAAAATTAAGTTGCATATTATTACGAGATGCTGGAAACAAGTATCCAGACGTCATTCCAATCAATGAAAAATATTCTATGAAATTTTCTTGTATAGTAGATATGCCAGTAGAATTAGGAATTTCAGATGTTCTAAAAATGCAAGCCTTTGAAGCTGGAGGATTGACAGACTATGAAGAAAAAGCAAGAGTTGCAGCAAAAGCCATGGAAACTCAGAATGCAATTTATGTACATCTAAAAGGTCCAGATGAGTTTGGCCACGATGGAGATGCCATTGGAAAGATGAAAAACATTGAGGAAATTGATCAGAGATTTTTCAAAACCCTACTAGAAAATATTGATTCAAGTAAAGTCACAATAATAATATCTGCAGATCATTCAACTCCATGCATTAACAAGGGTCACAGCGATGACCCTGTACCTGTTTTAGTTTCAGGGGATTTTATAAAAAATGATGGAACAACTAGAATGACAGAAGAGCAAGCCAAACATGGAAGAATTGGATTACTACAAGGTGCAGAAGTAGTTACAACTGCTCTTAATTTAATTAAATCTCAAATATAGTCAAAGTCTTTGATTTTTGCATTTCAATAATCTTACTTCGAATCATATCAACATCTATGTTATGATATATGGAAGGCGAATTGCCAAGTTTTTCCATGGCCCTGCCAAGCATGCCAAGACCAATCAAATAATCATTTTTTTGTGAATGGGCAAAAGCTACGGCTAGCAAAATAATTCCTTGAATCAGTTCTTTTTCTCTGCCAGAGCATTCTTTCCAAACACCTTCAAAGGCCTCATGACATTCCCAAAATCTTTCATTGTTAAAATAAAATATGCCATCCTTTATGCCAGTGTCTTTTACTATCTTTTCTTCAACAATGTGTCTTGCATTATCTAGCACCCCAATAGGACTTAATTTGTCAATAAGCAAATCTAGATTTTCTGGTTCAACTTCAATGTCAAACTCCACAAACTTGCTAGCCACTCGAGCAACTCTTACTGATGCATTCATGTTTGAACAAAGATCTCTTGCTTTGTAGACTAGATCTTTAGAGTCAGATGGGCTAAATTTTTCATTTTTTAGGTGCAACATGAATCGGGCCATACGACTAATCCTCAGCTATTTCATAAATTTGTTCTTGGTTTTCAATCAAGATTTATATGAAATATGAAGAGGATTTCCGATACATGTCTTTAATCCAGACCATTAGCGATGTAAATAATACATTTCTATCCAGAAGAGAAATCACCTGTAATTTTACAGGATTGGCAGGAAAGTTGAAAAAACTTGAGGCAATAGACATGGTCACCAAGGAGTTTAGCTTGGGTGAAAAAGTTATCATTCCAATGGGATTAAAGAATCATTCAGGAAAATCAATCATCACAGGTACATTCTTTGTTTATGATGATGAAGGATTAGCAAAAAAACACGTCAATCCAACTATATTTTCTAGATTGGAAAAAGCCAAAGCCAAACAAGCTGAAGCTGAAAAAGTAGAAGAGACACCAGCAGAGGCAGTTGAAGAAGCATCTCCTGAAAAACCCAAAGAGGAGAAAGCTGAAGTAAAGGCAGAAGAAGCATCTCCTGAAAAACCCAAAGAGGAGAAATCTAAATAATGGCAGGAAAAAAAGGTTCCAGCCCTAGCATATCCAAGTATTTCAAAATCGATGGCGATAAATTAACTAGACTTAAAAAAAATTGTTCTAGATGTGGTAAGGGTGTTTACATGTCAGAGCATAAAGACAGACATACTTGTGGAAAATGTGGATTAACAGAATTTATCCAGTGAAAAAATCAAATTCAATTTGTTAAAATACAATCTTAAAAAAAATATATAGAATTTTTCATTATTTTCAAACAAATAATTAAAAACATACTCAAGACCAAAAGGCTTACAAAATGTAAATATACCAAAAAGGGAATTTTAAGTATTATCGATGGAAACTAGATGTTCGCGTTGTAATTGTCTTCCTTCAGAATGTAAAGATAGTAAAACACCATACGATTGCCCACAATGTTCTTGGAAGCAATGTGATTGTTGGGCAAAAAACAATGATTTGAATTAATGTGAATTTACTTTACGGATTATCACGATAAAATTTTCTAAATTTTAGACAGAGTTTTAGACTATTCTTCTGCAATTCCGCAGTTAATACACATATTTTTTGATTGGATTTCAAACCACGCAAAATTATGAATATATCCTTTTTTACATTCCATAGGGACATTACTAGAAATTAGAAGGATTTGAAAACAGTTGTCAATAATAACATCGATCAGACATTGGAAAATTAAAACAAGTAAAATATTCTAAGAAGAATCAGGAAAACATCTATTTTTCCAAATCACTAGTTTATTGAAAATGTCTACATAGTTTTGAGAGGATGTAGTGACATGTACATGAGCATCAAAATTCTCAAAATGACCTTCAAAAACTAGAGTGGTTTGATTTTTGAATAGTGGTACTGTGATGCCAATTTTTTTTATTTTGTCAAATTCATAGTCATTGATTTTAATTTGTTGATCTTTAATCATTATTTTCTTTTTATTCGGATTTTTATTTAGATCCAGATCAACTTTCTCTTTTGTAGATTTGCTCCAAATAGAAGAATTTAACGGCCAATGATGGACATGTAGTTTATCTGCAAAAAAAATAATTTCACATTCAAGGTTATTTGAAGACAATTTTTACTATTTATTTTGCATTAAATTTTTTTCATGTGCCGTTTTTTCAAAAAAATATTCCTGTTTTTTTAAATCAGATTCTTGAATAATTCTACATTTTCTTATCGGAACCAAACGAGAAATTTGTTCATATGTGTTGATGACCCTTGCATCAGCAGCATAAAGAATTTGAAGTAATGGAGATCTTTGCTTAATTATGGGTTTTGCTTGTTCATATGCACCTAGTTGTATCATTCCTGAGCGATAAAGACCCAAGTTTTTTTCACTTTTTGAAATTTGTGGATCTTGATAACAACATATAGCATACTCATCATTATTTTTTTCAATTATTGTCATCCGGGTAAATTTATCACTCCAAGTTTCAACTTCTTTTGTTAATTGAATAGCCTCATCTTTATCCTCAAAGACAATAGATACTACTAATCTGCCTTCTTCATACGCCCAGTAAATTCCGTAAAAATTTCCACGCCAATCAATATCAAAAGAAGACATATGTTGTCTCAAAATAAGTAAAATTAAGACCTTTTGATTAGTTAGAAAACAAGTAAATTTAGAGATGTTAAATTTTCTCAATAAAGTTTCTTTTTACGAATTTTCATACTCTTTTGTTCTAGATCATCGATTTTTTTAAGGAATTTAGGATCCAATTTAATTTTTGAAAGAGATTCAATTGATAATTTTACTGTATTAGTGTCAAGTGAGACATTTGTTTTTGGGAGATTTTTATCAATCCAATATCTTATCACCTTATCTTCCAATTTGTAGTCGCGAAATCCTGAAGGAAATCTCTTAGTAATATGATTCAACAATGTTCTGTCTTTAAAGACCGCACGGGATTCAAACAATCGAGTTTCATCTGCATAAACATTTTCAAATAAATTTCCTGAAATTTCATCAGAAAGCAAATCCATTTTTGATATTTTACGTATTAACTCAATAAAGTGTAAAAATTCGTGTGCCAATATAGCATGAATGGTACCCCTAAGACCGTATGCAATAAGAGGAGCTGAAATCTGAATTACCACTTGAAATTTATCGTCTACCATTACAGGAATTGTGCGGGCAAATAAAATTCCAAACTCATAAGAATTAAGACTTGGAGATGAGACTACAACAGATGGTTCCACATAAGCCACAGGATATCGAATACCAGATGCTTTTTCAATACGATTTACACCTTCAACTGCAATAGGAAAGCGCTTTAGGACCAAATCATAAACATCGTCAGGAATTATTCCTTTTACATGTGCTTCTTTAAATCGAATTAATGGATCCAATATAGATTCCCGATAGTGATGATTGTAAAAAGGTTGATTTATCTAGATTTTGGTTTGCCACGTTTTGCTTGCTTTACTTTTCTACGGTTAGCTCCTTGATCTGCCCGTCTTGCATGTTTACCTTTTTTCCTTAATGGCATAACAAATCTCAATAGATCCACTAGTTATTTGTTATCATTTTAATCTCAAGGAAATCAAATTCATCACAGTTACAATTATTCTCAATTATCTGACTTACTCCAGGCACCACGTTATCCCCTATCATGAATCTCTTGATAGGTAATCCACCTTCAGCAATTATTGTCAAGGTGAATTTATTTTTTGAATTTTTTTTATATTTTACACTAAAAATTTTTTTTTCGGCTCTTTTCCCAGAATTTTCATATATTACAACTGGATTTGCAAAGTGTTTTTTTAATTTCTTAAGGTTAGAGGATTGAATTTCGTTTTCTGTAATAATTTTCATTTCAATTGTGGATCTGAATGTAAGTGGTTTTTTTGGAATATCAGAGATTATCTTGCAATTATGAATAATCACAGAATCAGTTTTTAAAATCTTTGGCAGTTTTACTTTACGTTTCTCTGGGTTTTGAATTCGAACAAAAAAAGGTCGCCCCCTACCTAAAACAAGGCTAGACTTATCATCACCTCCTATCCATGTGAATTTTGCAATAGTACCACCAAACTTTCCAAAAAGAAATTTGGAGATTTTTGCCTCTACACTATCAGACTCTGTGAACCCATGAAAATCACATACTCTACACCCTTTACCAGAACAATTTTCACAGGATTTTTGTTTTTGTGAAAAACCTCTTTTGATTTTATTATATCTTCCTTGTAGTGAAATTTGTTTTGAGCGTAATTGACATGTTTTATCTTTAAAGTTTACAGTAAAGGTGACATCAGGATTTAAAAAATCCAAAATTTTTCTAGTTTTTTTTGCAAATTGTTTTGATAGTTCTCGTGTAAGATCAGTTTTAACACCATCAATTCCACGCAATTGATATTTTGAACGTAAATAATCATCTCTATCTATCACAGATGGTTTTATCATAGCCCCAACAACAAAAGATGAAAAACCATAAGTAGAGGAAGATTCCAGCATCAGGTCCAAGTAAGGTGTAAGATTATCAAACAGATTTTTACAAATATAGCATTTTTTTGAAGTATGGATATTTTTTTTTAATTTTTTTCCTAAAAGTCTATTGGAAGATAACTTTAATTTTTTTGAAAATAACCTACCAAGACAACTATTACATAGATAGTATTTTTTTATGATTTGATTTGCTAAAAAAGAGACTTCTTTAATGTCGGACATGATTTATTTCAGAAAGTAAAGTTTGTAAAATTTCTATCCAAGACCCATTCTACGAAGGTTTCCTTGCATTTGTCTTCCTTTAGAGGCCTTCATCATGTTCTTTGAATTTTTGTAGTTTTTGTATAATTCTTTTACATCATGCTCGGACCACCCAGAACCTCGAGCTATACGCTTTATTCTTGATGAATTCAGCAAGTCTGGATCTGCCTTTTCTTCTTTTGTCATGCTTTGAATTATGAATCGCCATTTTGATACTCTTCCCTCCATTTGATCAAGCTGATCATCCTTTACCATGCCTGAAAGACCGGGCATGTTATCAAGAAATCCTCGTAAAGATCCAACCTTGGTAACTTCTTCTAATTGATAGAAAAAATCATCCATGTTCATTTTACCACTTGAAATTCGTTTTAGTCTGACATCATCACCTTCATTTTCTAATCTTTTGGCAAGATCTAAAACCGCCTGAATATCCCCCATACCAAGTAATCTTCCAACAAATCTAGTTGGAGAAAATTTTTCTAAATCATCTATTCGCTCACCGGTTCCAATATACATAATTTGAGCTCCCGTAGCTGCAGAAGCTGCAATTGCACCACCACCCTTAGCAGAACTGTCTAATTTTGTAACAATAATTCCACCGACTGGTAATATTTTGTGAAATGCTTCGGCTTGACTAAAACACTGTTGACCAATGGTTCCATCAACAACAAGCAAAGCAAGTTCAGGATTTGCAATTTTATTTATTCGCCCCATTTCATCTAAAAGGTCTTGTTCTTCTTTGTGTCGTCCTGCAGTATCAATAAGAATAATATCTAAAGGTAATTTCTCATAATGTTTTAATCCATTCTTTACAATTTCAGGTGAGTCTTTGTTGTTTTCTTCTCCATACACTTCGACATTTGATTTTTCACACATTGTTCTTAATTGAACAAGCGCCCCTGGTCTGTAAGTATCAGATCCTATAACACCTACAGAATATCCTTGTTTTGTTAGGAACTTTGCCAGTTTGGATGTGACAGTTGTTTTACCACTGCCTTGAATTCCAAGCAGAATTACTTTATTTTGCTTGCCAGGTTGAAAATTAAACTCCGTCTCATTTCCTAGTAATTTTGAAAGCTCATCGTATAGAATTTTTACAATGTGATCTTTTCTTGAAAGCCCTGGCGGAGGAGTCTCATTTAGGGAGCGCTCCTCAAGATTTTTGGTAATCTCTAATACTAATCTGACATTCACATCAGATTGAAGTAATGCCCTTTGGACATCTTTTGATAATTCTTTGATTAATTCCTCATCTATTCCTGAGGACTTTACAATTTTCTGTATAGCTCCTCTAAGACCATCCTTAAGATTATCTAACATCGTAATTCAGCCTCGCATCTAATATTTCAAACCTTCCCCGATAGCCATCCCAACTTTTTTCCTCTTTAAGAATTTCAATGGGGTGTGAAAATAAAGGACAATTTAATACAAAAGTCTCAGCTTCTCCTCCTTCAAAATTAAGATTGAATCCAAATTTTTTCGATAAATGGTGTAATTCTTTAATTTCCTCTTTTCCAATTTTTTTCCCCAGCCAAGAGTCATCTAGACCTCCAGATGAAACACTAGTAATTATGAAAACAAAATTAGATGAGACCAAATCATCAAGATATTGTTTTGGTTCAGATTCCCATAAAGGAGCAAGTGATTTTAGATTTAATTTCTGGCATAGATTTTCAAAGTTATTTTTTTGGAAATTACTTTTGATACCACCATGAACAATTCCTTCAACATTGTATTCGTTTTGTGCTCTAATCAAAATTTTTTCTATTAATTCTAATTCAGTACTGGTTTCATCGGAGTTTGATTCTATGGTAATTTGAGGAATTTTCATAGATTCTGATTGTAAACTTGTCAACTTCATATTTGGATGATGTAATAGATGGCTTTCATCAGATTTTGGAAAAACACTCAATACACATTTTACATCATGTCCTTGATGTTTTGCCAAATAGATTGAGTAAGTACTATCTTTTCCTCCAGAAAACAGGGCAGCTAATTTCATAGTATTAAGAAATCATTGCCATCTAGGGGAAAATAAGATTAACTAAAATGAAATTATTAGATGCCTCATTACTCATAATCCTCATCACATATCAGATGGCTTTTCCGCTCATCATCAGCATCTAAACTAGACCATATTGTAGATTATTTTAGTATAATTTTTCAGTCACTTGAAATACAGAAAAGAGTTTGTGAGCATTAATTACCACTAGTTTCATCAAATGATCTATCTTTTATTCTATTAATGCATATAATAAACAGGAAGCTGATACGATATTTTCGCTATCGCGTCGATACTGGCATCGGTTTACTGGTGAAGAATACGCTCAACACTACGTAAAGGGTGCAGCCAGCACTATTCAGCTTCCGAGTTATTCTAATGAGAGAGTAAATTATTAAATTAGATTTGGTTTATTTTTTTGGTTTTTGAGAAGAATTATTCTTCATCAATAATAAGCCAGGATAATCCTCTAACTTCTTCCCAAGATTCGCTATTGAAATTTGTCATATCTGTATTTACAATATTTCATTTAAAAGCAACACGAATGATTTGTTCATTTTAATAATTATCGAACAAGTGAAATATCTAAAATCATAAATTCAATTAATTTCTGAGGAAGGTGATGAACAGACAGCCATCAAGAATTAATTTAATTCTTGTAATGGTTTCCATAGTTTCTCTTCTCATGTTTGTGTCAATTGATAATTATTTTCAAGATGCCGAAGCAATAGCATTTTTTCCTCCGCCATTAAAACAAATCAAGAATGGAGTAAGCCCCTCAGATGTTACATGTACTGAAGGTTTAGAGTTAGTCTTAAAACAATCAAACGGTCAACCCTCGTGCCTAAAGCCTTCAAGTGTTGCAAAATTGATGGAGCGCGGTTGGGCAATCCATATTTTACCAGATTATACTCTGGAGAATAACAATTCAGAGATTTTTCCATTAGGAAATTATGACATCGAGGTTAGAACAGTATCATACTTTGAACAAACCAAAGGATTTCTTGCCAAACCATCTGTTCAAGGGGAATTTCCAGCTATTATCATGATTCATGAATGGTGGGGACTGAATGACAACATAAAGGAGATGGCAGAAAAATTAGCATCTCACGGATACATAGTTCTTGCCGTCGACTTGTACAACAATAAAGTTGGAACTACATCAGAAGAAGCTAGGCAGTTGATTAGCTCATTTGATAGTGAAAGTGGAATCAATAATATGAATTCTGCCATATCATATTTGAAAACAGAATACTCTACTGAAGATATCGGATCTATTGGATGGTGTTTTGGTGGAGGGCAATCTCTTAATCTTTCTATGAATAATTCTGATCTGGATGCAACTGTAATGTACTATGGTCAAGTTTCAACAGATTCACAAAAATTATCAAATATTTCATGGCCACTGTTAGGAATATTTGCGGAAAAAGATAACGGGATTCCCGTGGATTCTGTAAAAAAGTTCCAGACTCAATTGGATGATTTGAAAATTACAAATGAAATTATTATTTATCCCGAAGTCGATCATGCCTTTGCCAATCCATCAGGTGAAAGATATGCCCCTGAAGAATCAAAAGACGCATGGCAAAA
>JAUWQG010000056.1 GCA_030611185.1 Nitrososphaerota archaeon | reverse complement strand
TGGAGATAAATCCCCCGAAATTTCAATTTCCTGCTCAAAAATGGCAGATGTTTGTATGTATGCATTAGTAGAGGTAATAAGGGCAATTGCAAAAAACGGTAAAATGGCTCTACGAACAAATCTTGAAAAATGTGGTCTTGTATAGAATATTTTATGAGATTTCACCAAATTTGAAAATTTGTTATACGCTATTGCTATGGCAATCATTCCCACAATCATTAGGATAAAGGCAAATTGCAATGATTCTGATGATGCTAGTAATTCTGCTACAGTCTCAAATTCTCCTACTGAAATTTGTGAAATATCCTCTTCAGCCATAATTTCTCTCTACTATCTCATTTAGTTTTCTAGAATACAAAGGTTAAGCCGTATTATCACATCTTGTTACAATTACAATCAAAATTTTTGCTAATTTCAGCTTTTTTCCTGCCTAAAAACCATGTAACCTTTAACAAGGGTAAATTACCATTATACTAAATGACTTATCAGGAGACAATTTGGGATGAATCTCCTTCTCTAAAGTCATACACATTAGCAAATTTTCGCACCATTCCACAAATTCAAAATTTTTCTGAGCAAACACAATTTGAAATGGAAGTTGTGGGAAATGTTTTACCATTTAAAGCAAATAACTATGTAGTTGAGCAATTAATTGATTGGAATAATATTCCAAATGATCCAATGTATGTTCTAACGTTTCCACAAAAAGGAATGCTCAAAGCAGAACATTTCGAAAAAATGTCAACCACTCTAAAAAATAATTCTGATAAAAAAGAAATTGCAAATATTGCAAATGAGATTCGCTTACAGCTAAATCCACATCCAGCAGGACAAATGGAACTAAATGTTCCAACACTTAAAGATGGAACAAAACTGTATGGAATGCAACACAAATACAAAGAAACATGTCTGTTTTTCCCAAGTCAAAGTCAAACTTGTCATGCATATTGTAGCTTTTGTTTTAGATGGCCACAATTTGTTGGAATGGATGAAATGAAATTTGCAATGAAAGAAGGAGAACAACTTGTCCAATATCTAATAGAACATCCAGAAATTACTGATGTACTTTTTACTGGTGGCGATCCAATGATTATGAAAGCCAAAATATTTTCAAAATATATTGAAACTTTAATTGATGCAAAACTTCCAAACTTGAAGACAATTAGAATTGGTACAAAATCCCTCTCCTATTGGCCATACAAATTCCTAACAGATGATGATTCAGAACAAATGTTAAATGTTTTTAGAAAGGTCACAAAAAATGGAATTCATCTTGCATTTATGGCACATTTTAACCATTTAACTGAATTATCAACAAAATCTGTAAAAAGAGCTATTCAAGAAGTAAGAGCAACCGGAGCTCAAATTCGAACTCAATCTCCACTTTTGGCTCACATTAATGATGATGCAGATATGTGGGCAAAAATGTGGACAAAACAGGTTCAATTAGGATGTATACCCTACTACATGTTTGTCGTAAGAGATACTGGTGCTCAACATTACTTTGGAATTTCACTTGCAAAAGCGCAAGAAATTTTCCGAGATGCATACAAAAAAGTCAGCGGACTAGGAAGAACAGTTAGGGGTCCTAGTATGTCAGCTACGCCTGGCAAGGTCCAGGTAGATGGAGTTGTTACAGTTATGGGAGAAAAAGTATTTGCCTTAAGATTCCTACAAGGAAGGAATCCTGAATGGGTTCAAAGGCCATTTTTTGCCAAATATGATGAAAATGCTATCTGGTTAGACGATTTGAAACCTGCTTTTGAGGAAAAATTCTTTTTTGAGGATGAATTGAATAACATCAAAAAAACAAAAACCCTTGAAGAATATCCAGAATCTTAAGCTTTACCTTACTATATTGACAAAAGAATCTTACTAACTAACATTAGTAAATTGGTTTTCTAAAAAAACTAGATGAACGCAGATCAAGTACTACAAGCTTTACAGGATGAAAATATTTCATATGTTAATCTCTGGTTTGTAGATATGTTTGGAGAATTACATAGACTTGGTATGCCAAGTTATGCAATTGACAAACAAAGTTTTGAAAATGGACTGGAAAAATTAGATGCAAGCTCCATTGTAGGATTCAAATCTGTAAATAATTCTGATATGATTCTAAAACCAGATCCAAAATCCTTTAGAATTTTACCTAGTGATTATGATCCAGGAAATAGAAAGAATTGTATATTATTTTGTGATCTTTATGAAGGAAATACTGCAGAAGAAACAAGATACAATCGAGATTCAAGAGGTATTGCTTTCAAAGCTTCTCAACAATTAAAGAATTTTGGTGTAACTCATACAAATTGGGGTCCTGAAATTGAATTTTTTGTATTTGATGCAATTAACGTTTATCCATCACCATATGCTGCTACACACTCAGGTGGAGGTTCGGGATATTCAATTGAATCAAAAGAATCACCCTGGGCCAAAGGAAATGTTAGTACTGCAATTGATATCAAAGAAGGATACTATCCATCTCAACCAAAAGATACACTAGAAACTTTTAGAAAAGATGTTTGCGATGATCTTTACAAAAATTTTGGAATAAAAATAGAAGCTGAACATCATGAAGTTGCAACTTCAGGACAATGTGAAATTAATCTTGTATATGATGAAATGATTGCCATGGCTGATAGTGTAGTTGCTGTGAAAAATATTGTTAAAGTCAAAGCCAAGCGTAAAAATAAAGTGGCTACCTTTATGCCAAAACCAATTTTTGGCGATAATGCATCTGCTATGCATACACATCAGAGTTTATGGAATGATAAAGTCAATGTAATGTTTGATCCCGATGATAATGTTGCTCAGCTGAGTCAAATAGCTAGATATTACATTGGAGGTATTTTATCACATGCTTCAGCTCTATGTGCAATTACAAACCCTACAACAAATTCCTATAAACGACTAGTTCCTGGATTTGAAGCGCCGGTAAATGTTTGTTGGGGAATGGGAAATCGATCTGCGGCAATTCGTGTTCCAATGTATATTCGAAGTCAAGAAAAAAGTAAGCGAATAGAATATCGTGTACCTGATCCTACTGCGAACATTTACCTTCTTGAAGCTGCTTTGTTGCTAGCTGGATTGGATGGAATTAAAAATAAAATTGATCCTGGAGATCCGGTGGAAGAAAATGTTTACAAATTAAGTTCTGAAAAGAAGAGAGAATACAAAATTGGATCACTTCCAGTTTCATTAAAAGGCGCACTTGATTCTTTGCAAAGTGATCAAAAATTCTTGGAAGAAGTCTTTACAAAAGATTTTCTAGAAAAATATGCTGAACTAAAACACAAAGAATATGTCGCATTCGCCCAAACTCCAACTGCTTGGGAAGTATCAATGTATGCTGATGCATAACATTACTAAAAAGTACAATTAAGAAATTTCAAAATTAAATTTCAATTTGAGAAAAATACTATAACATTTTTAAAAAGAAGTTTAATCTTTTAATCATTGAATTTAAAATATTTAGTCTTATTCTTATTGATAATTCCGGGCCTTTTAGGTACTGCATTTGGACATACTGAGGATTCTGTGGGTGATTATAGGTTAGAAATTGGCTGGATGAATGAGCCTGTAGTGTCAGGTGAAACCAATGGAATTGAACTATTTGTTAGTCCTCTTGAGCCTGGATTGGATCTTGAGGAACAAGTATTCAAAGATGGAATCTCTGGTTTAAGTAAAACTCTGAAAATGCAACTTATTCTAGAAGATCATAAAATTACCTTACCCTTGAAGGAAGATCATAACATTCCAGGAAAATACTATGCGTTTGTAAATCCTACTGTGGCAGGATCTTATCAAGCAAATGTTTTGGGAAACATTGGTAACACAACAGTTAGTCTTTCAATGCATCCTCCTAAAGTAGATGAAAGAGCATACATTGAATTTCCTGAATCATCGGATTTAACATTGAATCGGCTAATAGATGGACACACTGCAGTTGTTGGAGAGGTAAACTATTTGAAAGAATCAGTAGATTTACTTGAAAAATCAAATTCACAGAATAGTATTGGATATGTAGGAATTGGTCTTGGAATTATAGGAATTGTTATTGCCTCAATTGCTCTTAGTAAAATAAAGAAAAAATAATTTTATTTTGAAATTTCTATGTTTTCCATACAAAATATAGAATATAACACCAACAATTCTAATTTTGTCATACATAATTTATTGTTAAGGTAAATTGAAAATATTTTTACAAAAGATAATTTCACTAAATGAATGTCTATGTTGATAACATCCAGTTGACTAACACCTCAACAAATAATTTTATTATTGAATTTTTCTACTTCTATTAAAAATCAAATAGAATACCACCCCGACACCTATGATTCCAAGTCCTACAGCCATAATTGTCATCTCAAACTGAATTGCCATGTAAACAGTTACAACAAAACCAACAAGTGGAAGAATTGGAAATTTTCCAATGTTTAGTGGTACTCTAAAAGGTCTTTCTAATTGAGGTTCAGTATATCGTAATACAATCACTGATAGATTTATCATCGCAAAGGTTATCACTACTGCAAAAACTGTAATGTTTGCAACTATTACGATATCCCCAATAAAGGCAAATGCGACAGATGTGACAAAAATTCCAATTACTGCAATCCAAGGTGTTTTAGTTTTTGAATGTACTTTAGACAGTAATAATGGCAAAGAGCCACTCCTTGCCATTCCATAGAGTATTCGAGATCCTGCCACAAGTGTGATTAGAACCGTACTAGCAGTTGCAAAAAGTGCAATTACAGATAATGTAAGCCCACCTCCAAATCCTATTGCTTGATCTGCAACATCCGCCAACGGAGCTGAAGAGCGTCCTAATTCTTCCCAGTTTAAGATTCGAACTACGGATAATGCAACCAAAACATAGATGATGCCAGTAATTACAACAGATAGAATGATTGCCCTAGGAAGTGTTTTTTTTGGTCTTTTTACTTCTTCAGCTACATTTGCCATATCTTCAAAACCAATGAATGCAAAAAATATCAAAACAAATGCCAAAATAATTCCAGTCATTCCATTTGGTGCCTCAAAATAATCAATATTTTCTGTAGTATCAAAAGTCATTCCCAAAAATATGATTAATCCAAGACCTCCTGCTGTAATGATTGCAAAAATGGTATTTGCCCATGTTGATTCCTTGATACCAATGAAATTTACAATAGACAAACCCACTATCAACAAAATTGCAGATATAGTTATTGGTAAATTTACAAATTGTATAAAATATCCCCCAAATCCCAAAGCAACAGTTGCTGCTGTGATCATAGATGTTATTGCAGTTAACCACCCAATGATAAACGCAATAAAATTATTTTTGAAGGCATGTTTTACAAAAGTATATTCTGCAGCTGCCTTTGGAAATAATGCACACAACTCTGCATAACTCAACCCTGCAAATATTGCAACAATTGTTCCAAGCAGAAAAGAAATCCATACAGAGTTTCCAGCAAATCCCACTGCTTCTCCAATCAAAACATAAATTCCAGCACCAAGAATTAATCCTACTCCGTACATGGTAAGATGAAAAAGTCCCATGTGTCGCTTTAATTCAGACACGATTATTCCCCAATGATTTGTAATATTAGCTCTCTATTTCTACTTCTTGAATCCAATTCGACAAAAACAATTTGTTGCCATGTTCCCAAACAAAGCTGACCCTCATTAAATGGGATTGTTATAGATGGGCCTACTAATGAGGCCTTTACGTGAGAATGACCATTACCATCATGCCACATTTGTTCATGACCATAATCCAGATCCTTAGGGGCTATTCTACTCAGCATTTTAGGAAAATCTTTGATTAACCCAGGCTCATATTCAATGGTAATTACAGATCCTGTAGACCCAGAAACAAAAACTGTGACTATGCCATTTGAAATACTTGATTTTGTAACAAAATAAGATATTTTTTCGGTCAAGTCAATCATGTCATTTTCGCCTTTAGATTGGATTTTAATTGATTTTGTTGTAACTGTCATCTCTTAACAGAAATATTTCTGAGAATTTAACATACATCTAAATTATCAAAAATGATTTAATTGATATGGTTCTTCAACTGGTTGTTGTCATAGTAATTCCTCTAATATTAGGAATAAGTTATGTTCCACCCTTTGATCTTCCCGAGCAACCAATTGAAGAAATTACAGTTTTAGATGAACCTGCTTCTGATCTACCAGATAGAGATTTTATTTATTTTTTTTTGATGATAATATGGTTTTTTTTCTTACTTAGAATTTTATTTCAAATTAGAAAAGGTACTTTCACAATTAAAAGAAAATACTAATTAAATTAATTCTAATTTACAGTTTCTAATGATAGAACTCTTTAGATATTATTTTCA
>JAUWQG010000058.1 GCA_030611185.1 Nitrososphaerota archaeon | reverse complement strand
CTAGCAGATTTTGCAGATGGGTTGATGACAAAAGGAACTAAAGAGAAAAAACTTGCTGCAATGAAAGATCTTTCAACAGGTTCAGCTGGAATAGTTGCAATTGTTTTATATCTTGTAGGACTAATTATTGCATTATCTCTTTCCACAGGATTTCAATTGTTTTTAGCAATTTTTCTAAGTGAAATAGTTGCAAAATTCTCTATGGTTTTAATGGCCAGTCTAGGTAAATCCGCCTCCATAGGCTCAAATTCTCCATTTGTTGAGCATATGAAGAACCGAAAAAAACTTGCAGTTGCAACAATTATCACATTAATTCCATTGATTATTCTTGGTGGTACTACAGGGTTGATTATTTTTGCAATAGGTACAACTTTCACACTATTTTTAGTCGCATTATCAACTAGGAGTTTTGGAGGAATTACTGGGGATGTTTTGGGCTCTGCAAATGAACTGACCCGACTTGCTTCTCTTTTGGTATTTGTTTCAATATGATTGGAATTATTATGGCTGGCGGAAAGGGTAGCCGAATGAATTTACCTGAAGAAAAACTATTACTAAAATTCAAAAAACCTATCATTTTACAAGTAGCTGAAGCACTTACTACTTCTGATTGTTTTTCTAAAGTAATTTTTATCACCAGTCAAAATTCTCCAAAAACTAAACAATTACTAGAAAAAAATAACTATGGAATTTTTGATACACCTGGAACTGGATATGTAGAAGATCTTAACTTGGTTCTTAAATCCCTAAATGATTCTGTTTTAATTGTTTCAGCTGATTTACCTCTTTTAGATAGTGAAATAATAAAAAAAATTGTGAATTTGTATGATTCAAATAATAAATGGACAACGATTCTTGTTACAAAGAATTTTTTAAAATCACTTGGACTATCTTCAGATTATGATATTACTTTTGAAAACAAACTTTGTAATTACACTGGAATTTCTATGATTAACTCACAACAGATTTCTAGTTTAGAAAATATTGAAGAGAAATTTGTAATTGTTGATGATAAAAGAATTGGATTTAATATAAATACAAAACAGGATTACGACTTACTCAGCACTACCTAAAATTTTACCATTAATTTTTGCTTTAGAACCTGTTGGTTCTGCAATGGTATTACCACAAGAGTTGCATGCAACAGCTGTTGATGCGTGAGAATAAACAACTTGTTGCTCGCCACATTCACTGCAATCCACTTTTTGGAACTTGCTTGATGGTTTTGGAATTTCAATATGATCTTTTTTCATGCTGCCACCAACTCAAATTTCTTAATTCTAACACCTAGTTTATTGTATTTCTTTTTACACACAGTACAGGTCATTAATGGAGTTACTTTCTTTGTTACCTTTGCAGGTTTGGCAAGTTTTGGGAATTTCTGTCCACCATATCCATGCTTTCGTTCTGCGTGCCTGCGCTCACCACGTGCAGAACCTCTTCTTTTCCCAGCTTTGTAAATTGATATTTTCTGTTCAGTGTGAGTTTTACACTTTGGACAATACTTACGCATAGTCTTGGGAATGTTCATATCAAAAAAACCGACTCTACGGTAATTTAAGCATTGAATCTATAATAGGCGCAAAGTGCAAAAAAATTTGTGATTAGCAGCCTAGCTAAATCCATTTTTTCATTAAATTCAGTTGCAATGGGAGATAAAAAAGCCAATCTTGTTCTAAAAAATTGTTCTTTGGTTTCAGTGTACACTAGAGAAATTATTCCAAAAACTCAGATCTCAATTGTGGGGGATAGAATTGCCTATGTGGGTCCTGATGCTAGTCATACAATTAGCCCAAAAACAGCTGTCATGGATGTAAAAGGAAAGTATGTCAGTCCTGGTTTTGCTGATCCTCATCTCCACATTGATCAATTTGTCTTACCATCAGAATTTGCAAAAAAATCTCTTCTATGTGGAGTTACTTCTCTTTTCTCAGATCCAATTGATATTGTAAGCGTAGCTGGATACAAAGGATTTCAAGAGTTTCTAAAACTAGGAGAAAATTTACCTATACGAATTTTTCAAGTAGTACCAGGAGGTCTTCCTGTTGACAGAAAATTTAGTAACTGTAAGACTCTTTCATTGTCACAAGAAAAAACTGCAATCAAACATCCTGATGTTGTGGGTTTAGGTGAAGTTTTTTCTTGGACAAAAGTTACACTACGAGATTCTAAAACAATGAAGTCATTATCCACTATGCTTGATAATGGTTGTATAATAAATGGCCACACCGCAGGTGCTAGTGGAAAAAAATTAAACGCCTATGTCTCATCTGGAATTTTATCTTGTCATGAACCGACTAATTTTGATCAAGTTTTAGAAAGACTTCGTTTAGGAATGTGGATAATGATTCGGGAGGGCTCTATAAGACGTGATCTAAAAGAAATCATTCCCAAGGTATTATCACATGGAACTTATCTTAATCGGCTGATGTTTTGTTCTGATGGTCTTGATCCATTAGATCTTACAAAATATGGACATATTGATCATTGTATTAACGAATCAATAAAACTTGGATTGGAGCCTATTGATGCAATAACTATGGCTTCAAGAAATTGTTTTGATTATTATAACATGGGAAAAGATTTGGGAGGAATTGCACCTGGTAAATTGGCAGATATTATTATTTTTAATAATTTGAAATCTGTAAAACCCTCCAAAGTCTTTGTCGGAGGAAAATTAGTCGTTTCAAATGGAAGCATTGTTTCTCCAATAAAAAAGAAGGTTATTCCTTCTTGGATTAAAAATACTGTAAAACTAAAAAAATTCTCTAGTAAGGATTTTGAAATAAAATCAAAAAAGAATAATGTTCAAGCAAATACCATACTTATGCAAACTGAGATTATCACAAAATTAAGTTCCGCAGAATTGGAGACCTCTAGTGGAAATGTCTTGTCTTCACTAGATAAGGATGTGTGGAAAGTTGCGGCATTTGATAGAATTCATGGAACAAAAAATCATATCGTAGGTTTTCTAGAAAATTTTGGTGCAGATATCGGTGCCTTTGCTTCAACATGGAGTTTTCATGAAAATGATCTTATCGTAATTGGATCAAATGATTCTGATATGGCTTTGGCGGCAAATACACTTCGAAAAAATCAAGGTGGATTAGTGGTTGTAAAATCTGGAAAAATAAAATCATTACTACCATTACAAATAGCAGGAATAGTTTCTACAGATCCTTTTGAAAAAGTATCGTCAAATTTTGAACAAATTAATAACACTATAGTTGATTCAGGATGTAAATTTTCAAGACCTCATCTAATCCCACTATTCTTACCATTCTTGGCTCTTCCATCAATACGAATTCTTTCCAGAGGAATAATTGATGTTAAGAACAGATCATACATCAATCCGATCAACTAGGCAATATTAAAAAGGGGGATTCAGGGGATTGAATTTGAATCTAAATGGCATCAATTCAACAAGGACCAAACGGACCTGTACTCGTTCTTAAAGAGAGCGCTTTACAACAAAAAGGCAAGGATGCCCAACAAAATAACATAGCTGCTGCAAAATTAGTCACAGCCTTGGTCAAAAGCAGCTTAGGACCACGAGGATTAGATAAAATGTTAGTTGACTCCCTAGGAGATGTTACTATTACAAATGATGGTGCAACCATCTTAAAAGAAATTGATGTTCAGCACCCAGCAGCAAAAATGATGGTTGAAATTGCAAAAACTGTGGATAATGAGGTTGGAGATGGAACCACATCTTCAGTAATTTTTGGTGGTACACTTTTGGCAAGAGCAGAGGACCTTCTAAAGAAAGATGTCCACGCCTCAGTAATTATTGATGGTTATCAAGCAGCGGCTGAAAAAACCTTGGAAATTTACTCTGAAATGGCAAAAAAAATAAAACCTGATGATAGAGAATCCCTTTTAAAAATTGCACATACTAGTATGCAATCAAAATTGATTTCAGAAGACAGTGGTATCCTTTCAAAAATAGTTGTAGATGCTATCTTAAGCATTGTAACTAAAAAAGATGAAATTTATTCAGTTGATCTTGATAATATCAAAGTAGAAAAGAAAACAGGTGGATCTATTCAAGATACCCAAATAATCAAAGGAATAGTTCTAGACAAAGAGATTGTTCATAGTGGTATGCCAACAAAAATCGAGCATGCTAAAATTGCTTTATTAAACACTGCACTTGAAATTGAAAAAACTGAGATGAGTTCTGAAATTCGAATTTCTGATCCTACACAAATGCAGATGTTCTTAGAAGAAGAAAATAGAATGCTCAAAACAATGGTGGATAAACTTCATGATATTGGTTGCAATGTCTTAATTTGTCAAAAAGGAATTGATGATATTGCACAACATTACCTAGCAAAATATGGAATTTTGGCTGTACGTCGTGTAAAAGAAAGCGACATGATAAAACTTGGAAAGGCTACTGGAGGACGTGTTTCAGCTAATTTAGATGACCTTTCAGAAAAAGATCTAGGTTCAGCAAATCTAGTTCATCAAAAGAAAGTTGAATCTGACAAATGGGTCTTTGTTGAAGGTTGTAAAAATCCTCAATCAGTAACCATGCTAATCAGAGGTGGTTCTCAAAGAGTTATTGATGAAGTGGATCGTTCTATTCATGATGCTCTAATGGTAGTAAAAGATGTAATTGAAAAACCTGAAATTGTTGCTGGCGGAGGAGCTCCAGAATCATACGCTGCTTCTCAACTCAAAGATTGGGCAGATAATTTTGATGGAAGAGAACAACTTGCAATAAAGAAATATGCAGAAGCTTTAGAAGTCATTCCTCTTACTATAGCAGAAAATGCAGGAATGGATCCTATTGATACTATGGCTAAACTTAGAGCAAAACAAAGTCAAGGAAGAAAATGGACTGGGATTGATGCTAGAAACACAAAGATTGCCGACATGCTAACAATTGATGTTGTAGAACCAATTGTAGTAAAAGAGCAAATCATAAAATCTGCAACAGAAGCAGCGTGTATGATTCTTAGAATTGATGATGTTATCGCTATTTCTGGAGCACCTGGTTCTTAGCCTTTAAGAAATAATTTTCTGAAAACTTAAGCCCTCTATCACATTTGATTTGATGTGTATAAAATTGGAATCGATCTTGGTGGAACTAAAACTGAAGGAATTTTACTTGATGATTCTCTAAATGTCATTCAAAGAACTAGAGTTTCAACACCACAAAATAATTATCAAGAAATCATAAATCAAATTATTTCTCTTGTAAATGATCTATCAAAAAATATCACCACTTTCACTGTTGGAATTTGTACACCTGGTGCAATATCTAAAAAAACTGGCATGCTCAAAAATAGCAATACTCAATGTTTGATTGGAAAGCCATTAAAAGAAGATTTAGAAAAAAAACTAGACAAAAAAATCTCAATGGAAAATGATGCTAATTGTTTTGCAATATCTGAAGCTACCATGGGCTCTGCAACCAATTATTCAGTTGTTTTTGGTGTAATTATGGGAACAGGTGTAGGAGGAGGAATTGTGATTGATGGTAAAATTCACCAAGGACGAACTAACATTGCAGGCGAATGGGGTCACCATACTTTACATCAAAATGGGAACAAATGCTATTGTGGCAAAAATGGATGTGTTGAAACCTACATCAGTGGCCCTGGTTTAGAGAAACGATGGGAAGAACTATCTGAAAAGAAAGAATTGCTTCCTGAAATTGTAAAAAATTTAGATTCTCCTCAATTTGGTCAATGGAAAGAAGAATTTTTAGATAATTTTGGGACTGCTCTTGCAAATGTTATAGATATACTAGATCCTGATGTTATTGTCCTTGGGGGAGGACTTTCAAATATTGAATTCTTGTATTCTGATGGAATCCAAAATGTCTATGATAAGGTCTTTAGTGATCTGGTTGATACTCCAATCTTGAAAAATAATCTTGGAGATTCTGCAGGAGTATTTGGAGCTGCCTTACAAAACTAGATTACTTGGGACATCCTTGCATTTTAGCAATAAAATATCTGTTAGTCATAATTTCAATTTCTACTTCTT
>JAUWQG010000047.1 GCA_030611185.1 Nitrososphaerota archaeon | reverse complement strand
ATATTTACTCACAAGTAAGTGATAGAACATTGAAGATTTCAAGACTGTCATATGATAATAGTGAAACATATGGGTTTATCAAAGGAGACAAGGTAGCTACAAAAAATGAAATTACTTACCAAACAGGAGTACCCATTCCACAAAGTATCAAAGATTTCCTTTTTGATGGATGGTATGAGGAAATTAAAGATAAGATAAAAGATCTCCCATACAAAGAAAATATTTCAAATTTCAAATTACTGACTCCAATCCCAAATCCAAATAAAATAATCTGTCTTGCCTTTAATTACACCGACCATGCTGAAGAACAAGGACTTCAAGCTCCAGATGATCCAGCAATTGTTCTAAAACCCAGAACTGCCCTAAATGGCACAGAATCAGACATTGAATGTCCAGATTTTATTACCCAGTTAGATTATGAAGTAGAATTAGCCCTGATTATTGGAAAAACCTGTAAAAATATTAGCGAAGAACAAGCAGAAGAGGCAATATTTGGATATATGATTTTCAATGATGTTTCAGCAAGAGACATTCAATTCAAAGATAAACAATTCACCAGAGGGAAAGGCTTTGATTCATTTGCTCCATGCGGACCATGGATTACAACAAGAGATGAAATAAAAAATCCTCAAAAATTAAAAATGACTACCAAAATCAATGGAGAAATTAGACAAGATTCTTCTACGGAAAAAATGTTTATAAAAATTCCTGAAATTGTTTCAAAAATAAGTAGAGTAATGACATTAGAGAAAGGTGATATTATTTCAACTGGAACTCCTGCAGGAGTAATGCTAAACAAACCAAATGCAATATTTCTTAAAAACAATGACAAGGTAGAGATGGAAATTGAAAATCTTGGAGTTTTGAGAAATACTATAAAGATTGTTAAGAGTCAAGACAAAAGTTTTTGCATCAAATGAAATGAAATTTTGTGTTCTAAATCCCTAAATTCAGGCAAGGTTTCTTTAGTTAAAATTTGTAATCTTTGATATTTTTTCTCAAATCCAAAATTTTGTAGAAATGAAATTATATTCATAGTGTTATTTTTGGAGCCGGTAAACAAAGTTACAATCAAAGTTTTTTCAAAATGTTCAGAATCTCCCAAAATTGCAATTGTTGGATCTTTATCTTTTTTAGATTGGACAATACACTTCTTCGAATTTAAGGAAGATATCGTGTCGTCATCTAATGGAATCCATCTCCATGATTTTACATAATGTGAAAGCTCGCTATTTGGAATTATTTTTTCGTAAGAAATTTCATAAGAGTTATTCTCTTGAGGAAAAAGAGAATAAAATTTCCAAGTTTGATTGATTTTGTAACCAAGATTTTGTGCCATTAAAAGAGATGGAATGTTTTCAGTGTCAATTAACATCAAGGAAATTGGAATTTGTTTTTGGATTGCCAATGATTCTACTTTTGATATTAAATTTGAGGCTAAATTCTGTCTTCTAAAATTAGAATTAATACGAATACCTTCAATCCATACTTGATTTTTTGAAAATACCGCATGGCATACACCAATTGGATTTGTTTTCTCAATAACTAGTAAATTCCCTTCAGATAACCAATGATCCCAGACATCTTTGATATAATCTCCCCAAGAAAAAGTATTTTTGCAAAATTTTAGAATATGGAATTTATCAGAAGATTTAGCTATTCTAATCATCATATCATACAAAAAAATATTAAGAATAATAAGTTAAAAGTAAAAATGGGAAAAATTATTGCCGGAAAAATTTCTGACATACCACCAGGTAAAATGATAAAAATTTCTGTAGATGGAAAAGATGTGATGGTTGCCAATATTGATGGTAATTTCTGTGCTATGGATGATTCTTGCACTCATTCTGGATCAAGTCTATCAGAAGGAAGTTTAGAAGGATGTACCGTTACATGTGGGTGGCATAAAGCAGAATTTGATTGTAAAACAGGAAAATTAGTTAAATTTCCAGCAAAAATTAGAGATTTAGCATCATACAATGTTACAGTTGAATCTGATAACGTATTTGTAGAGATGTAACTATATACTCCTGATTTGGCAATAAAGGTGTTAAAATGGCAGATGAGAAAGAAAACCAAGAATCAATGAAGGGGGCAATAGATACGCTTAACCAAATTGTAGCTAGTTCGTCAACTCCAAAAACCATCAAAAAATCTATTTCGGATCTGATTGTTGAATTAAAAAATGAGGAATTTGCTTTAGCAGTGAGAGCTGCCAACACAATTAGCCTGTTAGATGATGTAACACAAGATCCAAATCTTCCATCATATGTTAGAACTCAACTATGGCAAGCAGTCTCAAAACTTGAGAGTATAAGAGAATAAATTCCCAATTAGCTTAATTTTACTAATGAAAATTGAAGATTATTTAGCATCTCTTCCTCAAAATATTGTTAGTGGTGAGGAGGTTCAGCTATCTGACAAATCATTTAGGGAAATTTTCAGTTTTGTTGATTTGGGGGGAAATGATGTTTTTTATCATCTTGGATGTGGGGATGGAAAAGGAGTAAAGATTGCAATAGATGAATTTCACGTTAAGAAAGGAATTGGAATTGATAATAATAGTCAAAAAATAAATCAAGCTAAAAAATTTTCAGGTGATTTTTTTTGTGATGATATAAAAAATTCAGATTTTTCTGATGCCACTGTGATTTTATTTTGGTTCACAGATGAGAAAATCCTAAAAAATATGATGAAAAAATTTGAAGAATTGAAACCTGGAACTAGGATTATTACAATTTGGGGACCATTGCCTAATTGTCTTCCGGAAAAAGTTAATTTCCCATACATTATCAATGTCGCCCCTTTCAAGAAAGCACGTTCCTTACAAGAGCAGTTATTAGCAGTCTTTGGAGTCAAATGTGTTGATTTTGTAACCGCATGGGAATTTGCAGAGAGATACACAAAAGCGATTGGAAATCCAGATGTAAAAAACGACAGATTTCTTACAATAATTCAAACACTTGTAATTTGGATTAATGCGAAAAATTTAGGAGTTGCCTGTAGAGAAGAGATCCCAGAATCCATTAAAACGTATATCAATATTATGAAAATGCATTTTGACATTGATTTTGAACATCTTTTGAAAGAATAGTCATTAATCCTTTTATTTTGTATAACTGCATGATAGACATGGATGATAGAATAAACATCAATGTTTCAGCCGTAGATTACGATAAAACTAGTAAAGCAATATCTCACAAACTATCACTTCTAGAAGAAATGGTTCATGGTAATGAGGATTTTGTGATGACAGATTCTGAATTTGCTTTTGGTTGGCATTTTTTTGTTGTGAGCGTAAATAGATCATTAGTTGAAAAATTGGCTGAACAAATGGGTTCTGATTTTAATAATCTAAAGGGAAAAGGCATTGAGAAAAAATTTCTCACATGGATTGCAAATAATATGGAGAACAAAGAACATCGATTCAAGCTTGCCATCAAAGAAGAAATGGAATCAAGCAAATATGGTATTTTTTAAATTATATTATTCATATTGTTCATGGTTCTTACATGGGCACCCAGGATCTCTTATTTTCGGAGAAACACATGAACACTCCTTGCAACACCCATATTTCATACTCGTATAAGAAATTCATATCGGTATAATTTATTAAAATAGTTGTTCATTTCACACTACAAATTTTTAAAAAATAAGAAAATAGGTTATTGAATCTGAATGGATTTTTTCTTTGAAACAGAAGTTGGTTTTGACTTTGGGAGAGTAATTTCTAGGACTCCATCGCTCAATTTTGCCTTTACTTTTGCTGAAACTACATTTTCTGATAAAGGTAACGTCCTATAAAATGACATTTGGTTTCTCTCTTTTTTAAGATAGTTTTTTTTTCTTTTCCTCAGATTCTTCTTTGTGTTCTGCTGATACCTCAAGGGAGTTATTTGTAACATTTAGTTTAATTTCGTTCTTTTTTACTCCCGGTATATCCATTTTCACGCGAAATTGTGTTCCTTCATCAATTACATCACATGATGTTTGAGAAATTTTAGACATTGTTGGGAATTGAATCGAGGGGAATGATGAAAATGTTTTTTCCATATCTCTTCGAAGATTATCTAAAGATTTGTCAATATCCATCCAGCTTGATGTCCAAGAAGGAGTAATTTCAGAGCCTTTCTTTTTAGGTGTTGATTTTGCCATAATGTCATCTTCTTTATGCAATACTTAAAGCAGAAACATGTTTCTCTATTTTGAAATTTATAGATTCCAAATAATTTGGGTATTTTTTTAAATTTTAGAAGTAATTGGTATAACCCTAAAGTATCTTATTCCCAATTCACAGTGATGTTAAAATTTGTGGTGTCAAATGAATGATCAGTTTGACATTGAGGACAAGTACCATATTCTTTTGGGAAAATAGCCTTACAATTTACACATATTATTGTCAAATTTGAATCAATTAGCCCTATGTCCTTTGCTTGTTGTAATAATTTCGTCAAGTTTATCTGTTCTTCAATCATCATGATAAATAATAATATAATAGATTATTACTTAAGGCAGATCTTTTGTAATAGAATTTTTTAACGTGTAACTTTATAATTCTCACCTATTTTTTCCTGTGTAAGATAATTTTGTTACATAGGATAGTGTTTAAATTTCCCAAAGTAGGTCTGACGAATTTTATTAATTTTTAACAAGAATAGATTATTCTCATTTTACCATTACAGTCAATAATTCGTTAAGTTGAATAGGTTTTTTCAAACAAGCCTCAATACCGTCCTTCATCAACAATTCCTTAATTTCACTAGAAGTAAAGTTATGAGCAGAAAAAATTACAATTTTTTGGTCTTTTAGAATTTTTTCAGTTTCTAAGGATTGGATAATATCTAATCCGCTAAATTCAGGCATATGAATATCTAAGAAAATCACATCATACTTTTCATTTTTAATACGATTTAGGCCATCTCGTGGATCATTAGTCACTACATTGTCATAGCCTTTGGCCTTGAGAAATTTTGAAAGAAGATCTGTAATGTCAGGATTATCATCTACAAGAAGAACTTTCATAATTTCAAAAACTAGTATTCGTATATAGTAAAACGTTTGTTCATTTTGTACATTTTTTTTTTGGATAAAAAAATTTTTAAATTTAGGAGGGCCCTCGAGGGGAATCGAACTCCTGTCCGAGGATCCACAATCCTCTATACTAACCACTGTACTACGAGGGCCACGAAAATCCAAAATTCTTCATCCAGTAATAATCTTTGATTTTAATAATGATGGAAATTAGCCTGTAGATTTATTATCAACCAAGTTAGTTTCTAGGTATGAGATTTTGGTGGGTAGGCATGGCAATAGCAATTGGTCTTACCTATTATGGCGCAATGTATCTTATGCCTTGGCATTAGTTCTAATTTAAAGAAAAATTTTTGCCAATCCTAGCGATCGCTTTAAATTTGTTGTATAAAATAATTGTTCAACTTGAAAAAAGGTTTTATCGCTAGTCGATTACGTTCGGGAAAGAAATCCACAGAGGTTTCTATACAAAGAAAAATTGAAACCGTTGAAGGAAAAAGATTCTCATGGATTGATTTGCAGAATCCTGATAGAACCGATGTAGAGGAACTAGCCAAAAAGTATCATTTCAATTCATTAAACATAGAGGACTGTATGACCAAATTTGAACTTCCAAAACTAGATAGTTACGATGATCATTTTTTCGTAATTCTTCATTTTCCTCCAATTTCACCAAAGGTAGGAATAGCAAAAAATAGCCAGCTTTCAATATTTTTAGGAAAAGATTTTCTAGTGACAGTTCATCAAGGAGATCTTAAGCCTTTAGTAGATCTAGTTGATTTGTGTAAAACAAATTCAGACCAACAAAGAAAAGAACGACTGCTTGGAAAATCATCAGGAGTATTGCTCCATGAGATAATAGATGTGTTAGTAGATGACCTTTTACATACATCTAGAAGAATCATTGCCAATTTAGATGATATGGAAGATGGAGTTTTTGATGAAACAAAATCTGTTGCAAGAAGCATTGCTTTGCTCAGAAGAGAAATTAACAAGCTGAGAAGAATAGCAAATCCGTTAAAGCGATTTGTGCTTGAAATGGCAATTAGTGTAAAGCGATTCTCAGATAAGGGAGAAGAACTGGGTCTATTTTTCGATGATGTAATTGATCACATAGATAAGGTAATTGAGACCTTGGAGGAATCAAGAGAAACTATGGAAATTTACAAGGACACAGATTTTGTGCTAAGCACTGAAAAAACAAACAAAGTGCTTGCAGTATTGACTATAATTTTCACATTGGCAATTCCAGCAACTGTGATAGGCACATTTTATGGAATGAACATCCATTTGCCAGGAGGTGCAGATACAGATTTGATGGTTTTAGGTCCTTATACTTCATTCATTATCATAATTCTAGCATCTGCAATACCTGTAGTTTTGATGTTTACATATTTTAAAAAGCTAGGTTGGATTAGCGGATAGATTTTTCCATCTTTTTTGCTTTTTGATCTTTATTTCTGTAAGCCAAAATTCAAGATTATCTAGAATTGTAATAAACAGACCTAATTAAATATTAGAAGTTTTGAATGAAAACATGGGAAAAATCAAAGTTAGAACTGGTAGGGGTACTGGAACTATTGAAGTAGATGATTCAGGAAAAAAATGGTCCGGTGATGAATATAAAAAAGTTCAAGCAGAAAAGAAAAAGAAATCTGCAAATAGATTGGTCCACACAGGAAGAGGTACAGGCTCAAAGAGATTGGGCGATATACCAGAACCAAAAGCTAGACCATCTACAGAAGGTATGACCAGAGTTACGGGTAGAGGAACAGGTTCTAGAAAAAGCAAGAATACAGGTTCTTAGTAATTTTTAATTTCCTTTTTTTGTTTTTAGAAAATCCATTAATGAAAAATTTTAATTTAAAATTTAATTTTATTGTTAAACCTTGATATCAGGATTTTCTGATTTGAGTTTTTCCCAATCGGCTAGGAAATTTTTAAGACCTATGTCTGTTAGAGGATGTTTTAGCATTTTATCCAAAACTGCAGGTGGCAAAGTAACAACATCTGCACCACTTTTTTCTGCATCTACTACATGTAAAGGATGTCTTATGCTTGCAACAAGAATTTGAGTT
>JAUWQG010000053.1 GCA_030611185.1 Nitrososphaerota archaeon | reverse complement strand
CAATTCAGCAATCAAATTTTGTTATCAACGAGTGGAATGACAAAAGTGAACAATCATTAGAGTTTTTCAAAGAGATAATAAAGAAAATAGAAAAATCAGGAGCACCTCCACTTGGTTTTCATTTGCTTATGGGGAAGACTGCCAAAACAAAATTACTAAACATATCTAGAAATCTTGAAGAACATAGAACATCTGTGGTAATGGGAACCGCAACCAAAAATTGAATAAAGCAATTAAAATTCTTAGAAGAAGTGCTAAGACTCTAAAGTTGTTTTAGTTAAGGAGTCTTCATAAATCAAATCCAATGATTCTATCATCATGCCTTGTTCAACTAGATTATCAATAGTAGCAATAAGATTACCAGAGTTAAAATCTATCACAGATATAGTTCCAGAGTTTAATCCATCTAAATTAAGCAAATTATTTTGAACAAACATGTATTTTGAGTCCTCACTAAACAAAACATGATGTGCCCCTGGTTGTGCAGGCAAAGTCCTTAGTAGTTCTGGTTGTTCAGGATTTTCTAAACTATACTCATTTACAACTCCAGGGATAGCAAAGCTGACGTATAGATTTCCATTTGGACCTATATTCAAATCAAGAGGCCAAGAATGTTCCCGTTCAGTACCATCATCGACTAATTTAGCTTCAAAGGATTTAGTTTGCTCACCCCATACAAGAGCCCAAATTGTCCCATCTAGCATTCCTGAAACATAAGCAATTGATTCTTCAGGATGAAATAGTACCTCTACTGGAGCACTTGGAGTATCTTCACTTTTTGTCAATTCGATTACAGATAGAACTTTCCCAGTGCTAAATTCTACTATGGTAACACTGCTTTGCGGATCATCCAGAGCAGGAGAAATTGTTTGTGTAATAATCATTCTATCTATTTTTTCATCAGCTGAGATTCCATGAGGGTATTTTGTATAGGCATCAGGGTTTTCTTCTTGGCTTGAAGAGATTTCATCAATTATCTGATCAGTTTTTGCATCAAATACAAGTACACTGTCAGAACCCATACATGTTAAATAGAATTTTTCTCCATCTTTACTAAAAATCATATCTTCTCCAACTATACAGGAACCTGCATCTATTGGAGTTACATCAAAAATTGTATCATCATGAATATTTACTTGATACAAATGGTCTCCCATCAGGGCGGTATTGTAAAGTTTTGACCTATCTGCATTGTAAAAAGGATGATGCATTAAGACTCCTTCTCCAACTGGAACATCCTGTAAAATATCTCCAAAGGTTTCAGACTCTGGATTCAAATCAATTATTGCCATTCCATCTTTTTTTGATTCATCAAGTGCTCGATAATTTAACAGAGCTGTAATTGGCTCTTCACTTGTTGTGCTAATCGTATCTTTATAGAGTTCTTCAATTTTCACCACGAATGGCTCACCTATAGGGTATTGGTCGCCAATTTGCCAGAAATAGACTACTTTACCATATGTTTCATTAAGTATAGGCATCAAGGGTTTTGCCTCTTCAGCAGTAAGGTCAGGCAATATTGCCATTACATTTGGAAGTTCAGTTTTGTGATAATGCCAATATGTCTTTTCTTCTTCTGTCAGTTCCGCATAAGCATCTGCACCAATTACATATTCAATTCCATATGGTTTGTCTTGATCACCCATACCTGTTGGAAATAGAAGACAAGCTGCTGTCATGTCATCATACACTTTACAATGATGATGTACAAGCATATCAAGAACTGAATTATCATCACTTGGAATTAGGTGATTAATGGCCCCAATGTGTAAATCATTAAAACCCAAATGAGCAGGATATTCTGTTTGTCGTGGATTCATTACCTCATTATACAGATTTTCTTCAAACGATTTGATTTGCTCTACAGGCTCTGCAATATTTTGCTTGTACCAATTATCAGCAGTAGATGGTTTCAAACAGGCATATTTGTCAGAATTCACTCTGTATACTAACACCATTCCTTCTGAGCATTGAAAATTTTCTTCTTCTGCAAAAGAATCTAAAATAGGAATGCCAACAAAAAGTGAGAAAAGCATTGCAAAAATAATTGGTACTTTGGATTTCAATTGCAATTGTTTTTTTTCGACGTTATTTAATATTACGATAATTTAGGATTGTATTAATCTCTAAATGATTCTTAGTCTTCCCAAAAAATAATTTCAGATAAACTTGCAGGTTATTTCCTGAAAATTGTCTTTGGCACCTTTTCACCAATATATAATAAATTCATACCTGCCATAAAACCAATTATCATACTAGAATATATCACAGTAGAATGTTTAAAATAAAAAATCAAAAAATCATAGCTGGCCATAGGGACAATTGCCATTGGCAATAATATCACCAAAAGTTTAATGATATACTGGGTTGGTTTATTTTTAATAAACTTCATTTGTCGTGATTGTTTAGCACGTATCTGATTTGTTTCGGCCATTGATTTCTATTGGTTCAATGGATTTAAAGAATTACTACATAATGCTACTTGTGTTTTTTAATTTTTTTACCTCTTCTCAAAAAATAATTTAAAAATTACCCAGATTCAGGAAGACCAAAAGAGTTTAGAATCTAATATTATTCATCTGAATCTTGACTATCTATATTTTCAAAAGTCATATCAGCTCTTTGACAAGACTCACATTTTTCCATAAGACCAAATTCATTCCTGTACTCACCTTTTCCATCACATCTAAGACAAGTCAATATGTTCTAATTTACTGAGGTGGGCATTAAGGTTTCATGCCTCAATTTATTTCCAATATTTTTCCATCAAATCCAATAAGGCTTGATACATTTTATCTCTAGTTTCAGTTTCAAAAATAATTTCAAATCCTTTAATTCAAAAATACAGGTATGAACTAAAACTAAAGTATGACTTTATGATAAATAATATGATGTTTCAATGCCCTTTGTGTGGTTTAAAATTAGCCGAAGAAAAACGCCTAAAGATACATTTCAAGACTCATGGGGGAAAAGAGGTAAAAAACAAGAAACAGAAAAAAAGAGTAATGGCGGATTTTGAGAAGCCTGACTTTTCACAGGTAATGTAAAATCCTTTCCAAAAAATAATTCCGAATTAATATATGAAAATCAAAACCTAACTGGTAATTGCAGTTAGGATTTCATCAGGTCCTATTGGTTTTTTCAAAAAACCATTAACTCCATCTCTTCTTAACAAATTCTTTAACTGAATTTCTGGAGGAGTAAGTCCAGAAAACATGAAGATGTTTTGTTCTTTTAGAATATCGGCACCTGCTAGCAATTCTATAACGCCAAATCCACTAACCACAGGCATGTTAATATCCAAAAGAATGACATCAAAGTGTTCTCTTCTAATTTTTATGACTCCTTCCGTTGGATCATTTGTAATTACAACTTCAAAACCCTTGTAATTGAAGAATTTGGTGAGCATTGTTGTGATCTGTTTGTCATCATCAATAATGAAAATTTTCACAATTAAAAAATCATTTTGTGGTATAAAGGAAGAAGTTTGTCCATTTTCAACACATTTTATTAAATAGATAAAATATTTTTATTTTTATTCTTTCCAAAAAATAATTTCAAATCAAGGTTAAATCGATAGAGATTCACCTACCAAATTGGGAATAAAAATGGACGCAGATAGGTGTGATTCTTTCCAAGAATTAATTCAAAAAGCTAGAGATTTTTTCTGCAATAAAATCAAGGTCATTTTCTAAGGCAAAGTGGCCAGTATCTAGAATGTATTTTTCAACATTGCTCAAATCACGCTCATAGGGATGAGCACCTGATTCTGGAAAAATATAGTCATTTGCACCCCACACGATTAATGCTGGTGGGTCATGTTCTCTGAATTGTTCTTGCCATTGTGGATATAGTGGTAAGTTAGTTCTATAGTCATATGCCATTGCCAGTTGGACTCCAACGTTACCATCTCTTTGCAGTCCTGCAATGTCTGTAATACAAGGGGATTGATCAACAGAGTTTGGATTACGCATTCCAAAAGTGTACTGCCATTTTGTTGTGTCAGGAGCTACCAGATAATGTAGTTTTGCTTCATTTTCTGGAGTTTTATCATTCCACCATACTTTCCAATCATCCCAGAATGTTTCTAATCCTTCTTCGTATGCATTTCCATTTTGTATGATAAATGCTTGAACTCGTTCTGGGTGTTCTGCAAATATTCTATATCCAACTGGTGCACCATAATCCATTACATACATGCTATATTCTGTAAGACCAAGCTCTTCAGTAAACTTGTTAATAATTTCTGCTTGATTATCAAATGTGTATTCCCATTCATCAGTTGAAGGCATTGAGCTTTTACCATAACCTATCATGTCAGGTGCGACAAGATAAAACTCGTCTTCTAAAGCTGGAATTAGATTTCTAAACATATGCGATGAAGTAGGAAAACCATGTAGCAAAAGAATAACTGGTGAATCTGGTGAACCACCTTCTTTGTAAGAAACAGTTAGTCCATCAATTTCTACAGTTTTTTCTACCACGTTTAATTCTGAAAGTACTGGAGAATCTTCAGCCAATATTTCCCATCCCAAGTCAACAAGTCTTGTTGATGATGAGGGTTGTACACATGCAATATTTCCATTAGAGCGAAGCATCAAGTCGAATCCAACTCTACATAGTACATCTTCATTTGCTACTCCATTTTCCATCTGGGTTTTTGGTGTACCAAAGATATTTCCAAATGATGTAGCAGGTGCTAATCCAATAGATAGAATTAATGGAATTAATGCAAGAATTACTAGTTTCATAAGGAATAGGGATTTTAAATCAGATTTAAGGGATTGTAAGATTTGTGCCTAAAATCCCTGTTTTAGAAATAGATATTGAATGAATCTATGGGCCCACGGGGATTCGCCTACCAAATTGGGGATGAAAAGGGACACAGATAGGATTTATTCTAGTTTTTCAACCATTGGTAATTGCCAGCTCTTATCATAATACGCTTCAGTTGGAGAATAGAATCTCATAAAAACAAAAAATCCATCGCCTTCATTTGTTTTTACCCAATTGTTTTCATAACCTTCAGGAGCTTCTGGTCCAAAGTACACATCATAAGAGCCATCTTCATTTTGTATCAATTTATCAGAATCAAGTGATCTAATTGCAGGTAATGGTTGTACATCATTTTTGATCATAGAACGTGTTTCTGCATCATAAACAACTATAGACAAAAAATTTAGTGCAGGCACATCTGCTGGTATGTTCAAGTGATATGTGTTGGAGCCAATTAGAAAATTTTCATCAGCATCACGATAAGTTCCTACATATTTTGAACCCTTTCCTACAAGTTCAAGTACCATTGCATCTGCAGTAGTAATTGCCTGATACATGAAAGACATTCTTGGTTCAATTTGGGTGACTCCTCGTTCATCTTCAAATCGTGGATTTTTAGTCATAAATGCCAATTCCCAATTCTTATCAGGCCAGTAAAGGAATGGTTCTTTGACAGGAGAATCATATGCAATGTTTCTTGCCATTAAATCTGCAACAACTGCAGCCTTATCCAGGATCTCTTTGGAGTGTTCATCAGGTTCAAAGGGTTCTCCTGGAACTATTCCTATTGTATGCATCAATCCAACGAGGTTTTTATCTTCAGGTCTAACAACAGTCTCTTTAGAATAAACTTCATGTAAGAATTCCCAAAAACCGTCAGTTTGAGGATGTGACAGCTTTAATGATTCTCCACTCATATCAAAGAATTGAGCTTGTGGAGAGTTATCAATTTCAGATAAATTATAGACATTTACTTTTTTTATTAGTTCTTCAGCTGCTGCCATATCTGGGGCATTAACAAATGCACGCCCCATTGCTAGAAATTGCATTGTGTCAGATTGTTCAACAAAATGATTTTCAGTTTCTCCATCAAAATTTGGAGGAATTTCTCCATCAAAATTTGGAGGAAGTATCAAAAATGATGCTTCGTTTCCTTCGTTAGGTCCTACTATTCCATAATCAGTAATAACTTGTTGGTAAATATTGTCTATATGACCTTGAAGATTGCCAGCAGGAACATGAACTATAATTGGCCCATCAGAAAGATCTTGAAGTGTCATATAATACAATACAGAAGTGTTTCCAGTTAGAAGTTCAATATCAGAATTCATAAAATCAGACCAATAAAGAATATCGCCAGCAGTAGCACCTACTTTGTCTTGTTCATAAAAAATTCCAGCACCTCCAACTGCAGGAAGTGCAAGATGGTAAACTTGAACTGCACGTTGGAAAAATAATTCATCACTAAGAAGTTGTGCAGATTCAGGTGTCAGATAATCATGGTCTATGGTAATGGTTCCACTTCTAGTTTCAATTGTTTCTATTCCTAATGGTGACTCTTTCTCTATTGGTTTTTCTTCCTCTGTTGGTGTAACTCCTACTTCGCCTACAATTTCTGCAATTCCTAGCTGATTCCATCTTAGAGCAGTACCTTGATCAATACAAATGGAATTTGGATTGGTTACTCGAACTACTTCAACTTTGCCTGAGGGACAAACTAATTCTTCAGAATAAGAAAAGGGAATCACGGAAAATACTCCTATTGAGAAAATTAATACAAAAACTGAGGAATACTTCATACAGTTACAATTAATGAAGAAAATTTAAACAATAACCATCATTTTAGGCTCAAATCTAGAGGGATTAATTACTGTATAGTCTCTTT
>JAUWQG010000005.1 GCA_030611185.1 Nitrososphaerota archaeon | reverse complement strand
TTCCAATTCCATATTTGCAACCGGTGATTTTGGATACAACAAACAGGTTTGTTTCTAAATGCTTTGAAATTTTATCTACTTGAAATACCGTCATTCCATTTGCTAGACTTGCTGGTAAAACAAGCATATCGGCTAGACGTTCATCGACACTATACTTGTTCTGAATAAATTTTTCTAAATCTAAATCAAATTTCTTTGTTTTTTTATTAAACAGAGAATCTAATCCAATAATAGAATCATTATCAATACTATCAATCATTAGAGAAGCTCCTGAATCAAGAGCAGTTTCTTCTATTACTTGTTTTTTAACGGTAAAATTATTTTCAATAAGTTTTCTCTCAATATCGTTAATCTGTTTATTTATTAATTCAATTGGTAATTTGGAAAAGGTACATCTTAATTTTACATTTTTTGTTTTCCGTTTATTTAGAATAATGGGATTAATTTTTTCAGAAGGTATAACTTCTAATTCAATTATCCCTCCACCTCTAGGGTAATAACCTCTTTTGATCATATTGATTGTAAAATTAATTCCCATTCTTGCATATGCATCTTTTAAAACAATTTGAGTATAATCTATTGTAGGACTCCAAAGAACATCTGTTCCACCAATAATTGTAAGTTTTATTGTTTTTTTACAAATAGCTATTATTGGAATTAGAACTTGAATAATTAATGAAATACTTCCAGCAGTTCCAACATCTTCTTTAAGATTAAGACTTTGAACATTATTTGGAATAAATTTTAGGCTTGTATCTCCAATTTTTAATTGATCGAGATTAGCATTACAAATTTTCTTTAAAATTTTTAGTGCTGTAAGATGCTGAGGTTTTAATCCGGGATTTGTTCTATTTTTTCTAATGTTTTCTATTAATACAGGTTGATTCATGATACATGAAAGAGTGATTGCGGTTCGGATAATTTGCCCTCCTCCCTCTCCAAATGATCCATCAATTTCAAGAAATTCCATGTTTTATCTTGTATTATTCACTTTATGATAGTTTTTTAAAATGAATTTTCTAATCCTTTTGTATGAATGGACTACTAATTGGAAGATTTCAGCCCTTTCACAGAGGTCATCTTGAAGCTTTACATTTTGCTTTATCAAAAGTTGACAAATTATGGGTTGGTCTGGGAAGCTCAAACAAACCTCCACAAAAAAACAATCCTTTCTCTGCAGAAGAAAGAAAAAAAATGATACTTTCTTCTATTGATGACTCGATTAGAAACAAAATTGAAATTTACTTTATCCCAGATTTTGAGGATCACAAAAAATGGGTAGAACATATTGATACTATTATTCCAAAATTTGATATTGTTTTTACTAATGATGATATGACAAAATATCTTTATTCAAAACGTGACACCACAGTAATAGCAATTCCCTTCACTAAAAGAGATGTATTATCTGGAACAAATATTCGAGATTTAATTCTCAGCGATCAGCCATGGGAAGAGTATGTTCCAGATGGAACTAGAAAATTTCTGAATGAAACTAATGCCAAACAGCTTCTAAAAAATCTCTAATTATAAATAAACCCCAAATGGTGTTTCATTGGAGATAATATTTGGAATATCTATCAATGCTTCCTGGTCCAACAAATGTACCTAATCGAGTTATGAGAGCAATGCTGGCACCAATGATCAATCACCGAAGTGATGATTTTGTAGAATTATACACTGATGTGGTAGAGAAAACTCAGCAAGTTTTTCAAACCCAACATGACATTGTAGCCTTATCTGCATCTGGAACTGGAGCAGTTGAAGCTGGAGTAATTAATCTAATTAAAAAAGATGACAAAGTAATAATCCCTGTAAACGGGGAGTTTAGTAACAGACTTTCACAATTAATTGCTGGTCAAGGAGCAAATGTAATAAAACTAGAAACTCCTCCAGGACAAAATGCTACCTTTGATCAAGTAAAAGAAGCATTTGATAATAATAAAGATGTAAAAGCATTCTATGTTGTTCACAACGAAACTTCAACAGGAACAATGGTAAATTATCTAGATAAAGTATCAGATCTGACTTCCCGAAATGACGCATTCTATGTTGTAGATTCAGTTTCATTATTGGGTGGTGTAGCACTTCCAGTTGACAAATGGAACATAGATGTCTGTATGACAGGAGCACAAAAAGCACTTGCAGCACCTCCTGGAATTTCTCCAATTTCTGTCAGCCCCAAAGCTAAAAAATACATGATAGAAAATCCACCAGCAACAATGTACTTTAACTTAGCAAGATACTTCAAATATTATGAAGAATCAAAACACACTCCCTTTACTCCAGCATTACCTTTGCTTTATGCATATAGAGAAGCATTGACCATTATGTTAGAAGAAGGATTAGAATCTGTCTACAAACGTCACAAAGCTTGTTCTGATGCTCTTTATTCTGGACTAAGTGCAATAGGACTTACACCATTTGCAAAAGAAGAAGATCGTTCAATTTCAATTGTTGCTCTAAACTACTTGGAGGGTTTGCAAGATAAAACATTTAGAGATACGTTAGCTCAAAAATTCAAAGTTTTAGTCGCTGGAGGATTTGGAGATCTAAAGGGCAAAGTATTCAGAGTTGGATGTATGGGTGAAGTTAGTCCATATCATGTAATGAGAACAATTTCTGCAATTTCATCAACACTAGCTATGATGGGATATGAAACTGATGCTAAAGCAGGTCTTAAAACTGCCGAAGAGAAATTAAAAGAACTTTAATTCATGTTAACTTAATATAAGGAATTTCAAGATCGAACACATTGACTTTCAACAAAGGTTCTTTGATACTAATAGATTACACTGCTAAAGTTAAAGATACTGAAGAAGTTTTTGACACAACTTTAGAAGCAGATGCAAAAAAATATTCCATTCATGAAACAGATGTAAAATACCAACCAAAACTAGTTTCAATAGGAGAGGTTTCTTATCCAGTCCTAAAGGGATTAGATGAGGCTCTAACAAAAACTGCTGTTTCTGACAAACTTACCATTGAAGTAACACCAGAGAAAGGATTTGGAGAAAGAGATTCAACTAAGGTTAGAATGATTCCAATAAGAAAACTTGGTGAAGATGCCGAAAAAGTTTCTGTTGGTGATACAATTGAAATTGATAACAAAAGAGGAATGATACGATTTATTGGATCAGGTAGAGTTCAAGTTGATTATAATCATAGATATGCAGGTAAGACAATTCTTTACGAAGTAAATGTCATCAAATCATTAGATTCTGAAAATGACAAAATTGAAGGAATACTACAAAATAGATTACCAGTAGAAAATTCAAAAATTGAATTTACTATTAAAGAAAAAGAAACAAACATTTCCATTCCAGAAGAAATTCTTAGAGCAGATGGCCTTCAAATAATGAAACATTTCATTCAGCTAGATATTTTCAAATTTGTACCCTCTTTAGAAAAAGTCAACTTTGTTGAAACTCATCAAAACAAACAAGCTCAAACAAAAAAACCAGAAGCTAAAGAAGAAAAAGCCCCTGAACCAAAGGTAGCTTAAATCAAATAACGTTTGTACTTTTTGCTAAGTTCATAGCTTTTCTTTCTGTCATTTCAATTTCTTTTAGAATTGTGTATCTTTCAGGTCTCAATTCTTGTGCCATAACTAATGCATTTATGACTTCATTTTCTTTCAAACCAATCTGTTTTGCAGTAGTGGGGGCTCCCACTTCTTTTAGTGTTTTAACTATTTTTTTCCAATCTTGACCCTGTAACTTTGCAATCATTATAGAACCAATTCCACATTTTTCTCCATGAAGACCTTTTCCTGGAGCAATTTTATCTAGTGCATGAGAAAAAAGATGCTCTGCACCAGAACAAGGCCTACTACTACCTGCAATACATGATGCTACACCTGCACTGATTAAAGCCTCAACAATTACTCTGGCATCTAATCCTTTTTTGGAATACATACTAGAATTTTCCATTACTATTTTGGCGCTCATCATGGCCAAATCAGCAGAATACATTCCATAATATTCACCAGTTTTTTCATGACCTAACTGCCAATCTTTTACAGCAATAATATTGGCAATTAAATCCCCACATCCGCTTGCCAAAAGCCTTGTTGGAGCTTTCTTAATTACATCAATGTCAACAAAAACCCCTAATGGAGCAGATGCAACAATTGAATGAGGTTTATCACTTTTTACAGAAACAAATGGACTTGCCATCCCATCATGGGATGCTGCAGTTGGAACGCTTACAAAAGGAAGATCTAGATTAAATGAAATCAGTTTAGCCGTATCTACTGATCGACCTCCTCCAATTCCAGCTACAATATCACTACAATCTTTTTTAACATCTTTTTGAATTTGATTTAGTGTATTGATTTGATTATCTGTTGATGTGTGCCAAACAAATTTGATTTTTTTTAATTTTAAGGATTTCTCAATTTTATTTTTTAGAATTTTTTTCACATTAATTCCAGAAATTAATGAAATTTTTTTAGGTTTGTTCAAGGAAAAAAGAAATTCTCCAAATTCATTAAGGTTATTTTCACCTA
Source organism: Nitrososphaerota archaeon (assembly GCA_030611185.1). Classification (GTDB taxonomy): domain Archaea; phylum Thermoproteota; class Nitrososphaeria; order Nitrososphaerales; family Nitrosopumilaceae; genus Nitrosomaritimum. The sequence goes on along the minus strand of JAUWQG010000005.1, from coordinate 20,097 downwards.
CCACAATCAGCCTTGGTAATTCCATGGTATGTGATTGCATGTGTCCTTCCTTTTTTGTCACTACTTATCATTTGAAGACATCAGAAGGTTATTTAAAAGGGTGAATACCACGTATACTATCTCTAAAGGTGTATCTTTTGTCAAATAACGTTGAAGAAAAAATTCTACATGGAACTACCACTGTTGGTATCAAAGCCAAAGACGGCATTGTATTGTGTGCCGATATGAGAGCTAGCGCTGGTTACTTTATAGCAAATAACAACACAATGAAAATACAAAAAATTGATCTCCATGCAGGCTTGACTTTGGCAGGAGGAGTAGCTGATGCTCAGAATATTGTTGACATTTTACGTTATCATTCAAATCTTCATAGAGTAGAAAAACATGGACCAATTTCAATTCACTCTCTTAGTAGACTTTGCTCACTCATATTTCATCAAAATCGCGGTTATCCATTTATGGCAGATATCTTAATTGGAGGATATGACGCAAACGGTCCAGCATTGTTTAATGTTGACATGTTTGGTTCAGTAGAAGAAAAGAACTATGTAACAACTGGAAGTGGTTCTCCTGTTGCATATGGTTTACTTGAAGAAGAATATAGAGATGACCTAACAGTAGAAGAAGCAAAAAAAGTTGCTTTGAGAGCCGTAAAAGCTGCAATTGTAAGAAATATTGGTACTGGTGATGGAATCAATATTGCAGTAATGGATAAAGATGGATTCCGTCTCTTAACAGATGAACAAAAGAAAGCAGTCATTGAACTTTAGAAATTTAACGAATTAATATCTCTCATCAAACTTTAGTGATTTAATGCAAAGGAAACTACAAGAAAAAGAATTATCTGCTAGCCAAAATATAATGGCAACCATACTGCAAAGTATTCCTAAAGAAGCAAATCTTACAAAAATAGAATATGAAGGACCAAGAATCGCTCTTTATACAAATTCTCCACGTTACCTTTTAGAACATAATGAAACAATTTCAAATCTTGTGAATATTATAAAAAAACGTATTGTCATTAGAACTGATGAATCAATAAGAAAACCTGAAGATGAAGCTAGACGAATTATAACAAAATGTGTTCCTGAAGATGCTAAACTTCAAGGAATTGTTTTTGATACTGCTACTGGTGAAGTTTCAATAGAAGTAAAAAGGCCTTGGTTACTGCAAAGAAATGCAAAAGAATTCAATCATGCAGACGTAACTGAAAAAACAGGCTGGAAGATACGAGTTCGAAAAGCAACAACCATACCTTCTCGCACAATCCAGACAATCAAAGCTACTCTAAAACAATCCGCTGCAGATAGAAACAGACAACTAAAAGAGATTGGAGATGAAATTTTTAGACCTAGATTATCACAAAGATCAGAAGTTTCTCTATTTACTTTAGGAGGATTTGGTCAAGTAGGTAGATCTTCTATGCTACTGTCAACTCCCGAAAGTAAAATATTGATTGATTGTGGAATTAATCCTGGGGCTAGATCTCCAATGGATGCTTTTCCTAGATTAGATTCACTCAATATTACTTTAGATGATCTTGATGCAATAGTAATTGGACATGCGCATTTGGATCATACCGGGTTCTTACCTGCATTATGTAAGTATGGTTACAAAGGACCAATTTATTGTACAGAACCCACTCTTCCTATGATGAATCTAATTCAATTAGATGCCATCAAGGTTGCCGCAGCTCAAGGAAGAAACCCAATTTATTCTGAAAGAGACGTTAAGCAAATAATGAAACAAACAATCACTCTTCCTTATGGAACAGTAACTGATATCTCTCCAGACATTAAATTAGTACTAGCAAATGCTGGACATATTCTTGGTTCTGCTTTATGCCATTTCCATATTGGAAATGGAGATCATAACTTTGTTTATTCTGGTGATATAAAATTTGGAAAAAGTATATTATTTGAAGCTGCAAGCTGGAATTTCCCTAGAGTTGAAACTCTATTAATTGAAAGCACATATGGTCTTAAAGAAGACATCCAACCAACTAGACAAGAAGTAGAATCCTCTTTCATCAATGCAGTAAATAATACTCTGGCAGATGGAGGGAAAGTCCTTATTCCTATTCCTGCTGTAGGTCGTGCTCAGGAAATTATGATGGTAATCGATCATTATATGAAATCTGGGGAGATGGTAGAAGCACCTGTTTTTACAGAAGGAATGATTTCAGAAGCCTCTGCAATCCATGAGTCATATCCTGAATACCTTGCAAGAGAATTAAAACAAAAAATCTTAGAAACTGACGACAATCCATTTGATTCAGAATATTTCACGAATATTGAACATGCTGATGCAAGAGAAGAACCTCTAAGAGAAGATTCACCTTGTATTATTTTAGCAACATCTGGAATGCTGGAAGGAGGACCTGTTTTAGAATATTTCAAAAATATTGCTCCTGACAAAAAGAATAAGGTATTGTTTGTCTCGTATCAAGTTAACGGAACCTTAGGTAGAAGAGTTTTGGACGGCTCAAAACAAGTTTCGATGCTTGGCAGAGAAGGTAAAGTTGAAGTTGTAACCATAAATTCTGGTGTTGAAAAATTAGATGGATTTAGTGGACATAGTGATTATAATCAATTAATGTCATTTGTTCAAAGATTAAGACCAAAACTTCGTAGAGTACTTGTCAACCACGGTGAAAGAAAAAAATCTGAAAATCTTGCAATGCAAATTAGAAGAATGTATAGAATACCTGCACATTATCCTCAAGTTCAAGAAGCAATAAAATTATTTTAGATCGTATTCAGGCTTCCAGATCTTAATGCTAGAAGGTGCAACAATAATCCTCTCTTCTCCCAATCTTGCAATATCTGCATCAGCAGTTTTTGCAATTGAGTACAAATCCTCAACCACTTTACGAAGTTGTTCCACATCTTTTTGAGCTAATGGAGTTACTCTTAAAATCAAAATCATTCCTTTTTTGATATCTTCTTTGATTGAATGAATATCACTTACATCACGGATAGTGATTGCCTTCAAGTAAGTGGGATTTTCTTGTTTTTGCATCCTTGATAAAAATGCGATCTACTCCCTCAAAAACTCTTCTTTAGTTTTAATTAATAGTGGTAAAATTTCACGCCTAGATTCTAAATTTAATGTACGATTCTTCTGTCGCACGCTCTGCAATTATCTCATCTTTTTTCTCATCTTTGTTAATAGTTACATAACTCCTCTTCTCTGATGGGGCATCTGAATATCTTAGAGTAACAGAAGATGCAAATTCAATAAAATTATCAACATTTTTTCCACGTAAAATCGATACAGGTCCCATATGATCACGTGACTCTAACAAAATATCATTAGGCAAAGCAATTGCTTTTATCATTTCATTTTCATCTTTGTTTCTTCCAACTACTAGTTTTGTTTCCTCATCTAATCTAAACTGTCTTCCTATTTTTAACAAATCAATATCATTTATGGTTGGTGTCTCTATATGGCTAAACAAATCTTTAGCACGTAATCCAAAAGCTGGATCAGTTAAAAGACAACCACCACCAGCGTTAGGAGGATTTTCAATTCCATACTTTTTTGCCATATCTAATTGAGCTCTTCTAGTTCTTCCTCTAATCATTCCAAGATTTTCTCTTTTGATTAGCCCATCCTTTTCAGGATCTGTTTCAGGAAGTAATGCAGCAGATAAGGGTCTTACAATTTTTCCTAAAAGCCCTGTCTCTTTTTCAATAGTCCGTAATGCAGGAGCATGTTGGCTCATTGGTCTTTGCCCAAGAACTTCTCCTGATATAATAAATTCTGCACCAATTTCTTTCATGTGTTTTTCAGCAGCTTTGAACATCATAGATCTACAATCCACACAAGGATTGAAACCTGCACCCGTACCATATTTGGGATGTTTTAGCATTTCAATATATTCATCTCCAAGATAAACTGTCTTTAGATTTACATTTAGATCGTCTGCTCTTTCTCTAATTTCAAAACCACATCCTCTTCCACAATCAAAATCACAAAATGGAGTTTTTATTGCAACAGCTGAAACATCGAAACCTTGTTCTTGCATCATTCTTACGGCAAGTTGACTATCTAGTCCACCTGAGAGTAATGCAACTACTTTCTTCTTTTCATCTGTCATAATTTTCCAATCTCAAATTCGTATATACAAACTTTGCATCATACATAAATTGAGAAAAGCAAGTAAATTTTTGTGAAGGAACGAAGAAAAAATCTCCTTAAATTTGCCGAAAAGATCGACTGTGACACTTTGGTAACATTTGAGCCTGAAAATCTATTTTATTTGACTGGATTTTGGGGAGAAGCAATCGGAATATTGGAAAAAGGAGGAAATACCACAATTATTGCTCCTGAACTTGAAGTAGGACGAGCAAAAGAAGAATCAAAAAATTGTACTGTTATTACCGGCGAGAGGGGAGTTGGATTAATTTCCTCACTAGTTGCAAAAATTAAGAAAAATAAAGTATGTACTGATTGTAATGATTTTTCCATAATGACTTCACTGAAAAAATCTATTCCTAAAATTAAATCATCTACTGAAACATTTTATAATTCTCGAATAATAAAAGATGAAAATGAGATCAAACTTCTCAAAAAAGGCTCAAAAATAATCGATGAAATGTTTGAAATTTGCTCAAAAAAGATGAAAGTAGGTCAAAAAGAATCTGAACTTCAATCAATCTTGATGGCCTATGCAATAGAACAACAAATGTTTGATACTGGTTACAAATCTACTCTTAACCCTCTTATCATAGCGGGAGGTCCTAACGGTGCTTTACCACATGCTCAAGTTACTCAAAGAAAATTTAGAAAAGGAGATCTGATAGTAGTGGATTTAACTTTAAGATACAAAGGATATGTGTCAGATTCAACAAGAACATTTGCAATAGGAAAAATTTCCCAACAAGCTACTGAAGCTTATGAAATTGTTAAAGAATCACAAAAGCTAGGACTAAGGGCAGTAAAACCTAATGCAAATACTAAAGATATTGATTTTGCATGTAGAAAATACATTGAAGATAAAAATTATGGGAAATATTTTATCCACTCTACAGGTCATGGTATTGGATTAGAAGTTCACGAACTACCAAATGTCTCTTATCGAAGTGGCACTCAACTTAAAGAAAATATGGCAATTACAGTAGAACCTGGAATTTACATTCCAAACAAATTTGGAATTAGAATTGAAGATTCATTGATTGTAAAACAAAAACCAATTATCATGCATAAATTTACAAAAGATTTAGTCACTATTTGAGGCTAATTTTAAGAAATTTTAATCATAAAAATCAACTAAATCAATAATGTATTTAGATTCTTCATTATTTCCATTAACGTCTCCTGTTTTCATATCGATATTCCAATTGTAATGAAAATCCTTCTTATGTGATTCAAAATCAAAAGCAACTTGATAATTTTCATTCTCTACATTAGAGATGACAACATTTACTTTGGTTTTTTTATTTTCATAAATTTTCTCATTTGGATATTCTTCACTTATTTCATTTGATATTGCATCGATGAGACTATAACCTTCATCATTAGGACCATTATATTCCATTAAAGTTTCTACCACTAGTTTTTCTTCATCTGTTAGTGTTTCAGGAAAGCTACTTTGTAAATCTCCTTTTGTTAATTCAGGAACAATAAAGATAATCACAATTGCAATAGTTGCCAAGTAAATTGGGGCACGTTTAATTAGAAATTTCTTAAATTGAGATTCTTTTGGTTTTTCTTCTTTCTTTTTTGATTTTTTTACCATTCTTTCTTCATTCCTAGTTTTTTGCAGTTAAAATTAAAACTTCCCAAGGAAATTCTATGTTTTTATTTTTTAAAGTGTATGGTTTTACATTCTCTCTAACTGTATCTTTCAATTCTTTTCTTTTTATTCGATCAAGAGTACCTAATTTTTCTTTTAATGGCTTTGCAACATATCTAAGATAATTTCTCCAATAATCCTCAAATGTACCGGGATTGAATTTGAATACAATTTTTTTTACTATAATCTTAGAAAAACCCGCCTTTCTAACCTCTTTTTTAAGAGATGTTTTTGTTCCAAACCTATCTAAATCAGGAGATCCTGGTGGAGCATAATCTGGGATAAATTTTGTGACTGCATCAAAAATACTATTAAAAAAAGGAACTTTTTCTGCTGCACCATGTACAGTTATGCCTAGTTTGCCTGTTTTTTTGAGATTTTTTTTGATATTTTTTAATGCTTTTTGAGCATTTGGAAAAAAGAACAATGCATACTGACATGTTATAATATCAAATTGTTTTGAAAAGCTAAAATTCTCAGCATCCATATTTACAAAATCTAAATTAGTTTGAGCTCCAATCCATTTTTTTGCAGTCTTTATTGCGGTAATTGAAGTATCTCCACCCACAACATATCCCATACTACCTACTTTTTGCTTAATTTTTTTTGTAACTACTCCTGTGCCACAAGCAAGGTCAAACACACTATCTCCTTTATTGACATCTAAACATTGAATCAATTTTGAAGTACTTTGAAATGGTCCTTGGTTAATACTTGCCCATCTTTTATGATATCTAGGAGCTACCTCATTCCAAATTGTAATATTTCGTTTTTTGTATTCAGTAGGATCAAATTTCATTTTTAGTTTTTTGTTAATTTTGATCTATTTTATGTGATCTCTTCGATATCAGATGTAAAGTACCTTCCAGTCTCATGAAAATACCTATGCTCAATTTCTTTTAGTTTCTCTTTTAGTTTATTATTTTCAGTTTTTGTGTATTTGTTTGTAATTTCTTTATGTTCAGATACAAGTTTTCGGATCTCTGAGTTCTTCATTTCAATTTATTCTCAATCTCTTTTTTGATAAATTTCACAATTTTTTGTTTCTTTTTCCATCCTGATGATCTCACTTTTCCTGAATCGATAATTAAGACTTCATTATTTTCGGGGTTTTTTTTATATCTAGATGAGCCAATATCATTTGCAATAATCATATCAGCTTTTGAATCTTGTAATTTCTGCTTCGCTACTCTTATCAAATCTTTTTTTGAGAGATTAACTTCTGCCTTGAAACCAACTAACAACACATTTTTTTGGTATTTTTTTATTTGATCAATAATTTTTGGTATCTTTTTGAGGCTAATTTTGATCCTTCCTGGGCCACTTTTTATCTTTTTTTTACTTGGATTTTCTGGAGTATAATCTGCCGTGGCAGCAGCCATTATCACCACATCAAACTTTTTTTTCATTTCTTGTTTTACCACATCAAACATTTCTTTACTTGTCAAAACTTTGATTACCTTAGCTCCTTTGGGCGGTTTCTCAATTCCTGGACCATAAACTAAAGTCACTTTGGATCCGGCAGAAATTAGTTCAGAAGCTAATAAAACTCCAGTTTTCCCTGAACTTTGATTCGTAATCACTCGTACAGGATCAATATACTCGATTGTAGGTCCTGCAGTCATCAATATTTTTTTATTTTTTAAAATTGATGAAAACCCATATTTTTTTAGAATATGATCTAAAACATCTTCAGGTTCTGGAGCTTTTACCTTCCCTTCAATCATTTGCGGCTTTTGAAAATCAATTTTATTTTTCAAAAACTCAATGTTTTTCTTTACTGCTACATTGTCATACATTGATGCATGCATTGCAAGACACAGCAAAATTGGAATTTTAGATCCAAATCCTACTGTAAGAACTGTAGAAACAGGAGTATCATCAATTCCATTGGCTAATTTACCAAGTGTATTTGCAGTTGCCGGATAAACAACAATCAAATCAGCTTGATTATAATCGGCCAATCTAATATGCTCAAGTTCTCCCGTAAGTTTTGTAATCACTTCATTTCCAGTAGCCCATTTGAAATAATCTGGTTTGACTAGTTTAGTAACAGCACTACTTGTCACACATGTAACATCTGCCCCATGTCGCATTAACAATCTTGCCAATTCTATTGCTTTGTATGCTGCAACACTACCAGCTACACAAAGCACAATTTTTTTATCAGATAATTCAACCCCCGATGAATTTACAATATCTAAGGATGGATGATCCTTTTTCCAGCTAATTTTCTTTTTATCTACCAATCTCTTCTCGTAATTTTTTCAATTCATCCTCATCCATCGAAAACCAATTTTCCTGGGACGGAAACATGCCTAATTCGATATCGCTTTTGTAATTTTCCACTGCTTTTACAATATCCTCAGATAAATTCAGGTACCTTTTTACAAATTTTGGTTTTATTTTATCGTACATTCCAAGTAAATCTTGGACTACAAGGACTTGTCCATTACATCCAAGTCCAGATCCGATTCCAATGGTTGGAACACTAATGGTTTCTGAAATTATCTCAGCTACTTCATGACTTACCATTTCTAATGCAATACTAAAAACTCCGGCTTCTTCAAGCTCTTTTGCATCCTCAATTAATTTCAATGCAGAATTTTTTGTTTTTCCTTGAACTTTGTACCCTTGAGATAAAATTGTTGTTTGAGGTTGTAAACCAATATGACCCATAACTGGAATTCCAACATCAACAATGGCACTGATTGTTTCAGCCATTGGAGCACCACCTTCCAGTTTTACCGCATCAGCCCCAGCTTTAATTAATCTACCAGAATTTTTTATAGCATCATCGATGCTTGCTTGATATGACATAAAAGGTAAATCAGATACAAGCAATGAATTTTGTCTTGCTCTACTTACAGCTTCTGTAAACATGCACATTTGATCCATTGTTACTGGAATAGTATTTTCATATCCGAGCATCACCATTCCTGCACTATCACCTACAAGAAGTACATCTATTCCAGCTTTGTCACATAATGAAGCAAGAGTATAATCATAACTTGTAATTACAGATATTTTCTTTTCATCCTTTTTCATATTGATTACATCTTGAACAGATTTATGCAATGCGAGACCTCTTTGTTAAATTATTTTTAATTTCGTTAATATTTTCTGAAAGATTTTTTTTATTATTAAAATTCTTTAAAATAGTCTTTAGAGTCTTTTTATTTTTTTTGGATAAAATTATACAATTTTTTATTAATAATTCCATTGCTCGAGTTACATTATCAACGATTGTAATATTAGCAGTTTGTGAAGTTCTTGATAGTGGATTTAGATCAAAAGTAATTACTATTTTTCCAGCTTTTCTTAGAGCCATGGTTCTATCGCCATCTTCAAGGGGAACAATTACTACATCTGCTGCAAATATTCCATTTTTATCAACAATTCTTCTTGCCGAATCAATACCTGAAAGAGTGGCTCTTGCCGCAGAGTTTTTGCCTAAAATTTCCTTTGCTCCGTTTTTTTTAAGTTCCTTGAATATGGCGTTCTTTCGTTTTTCATTTGAATAAAAGAGATTTACTTCGATTTTTGAGCCTGTTTGCTTGGAAAGTCTTACTACCTCCTTTGGGCACAATGCAGCGATATTTCCGTTTACTGAAATCACAGATAATTTAGCCAACAAAATTTGTGCTGCTGCGGCTTTGATTGCTGTTTTTGCTGATTTTCCAGTTTTTTCGCCTAGTAAATAATCAAAAGCTTCTCCTCTCCCTTGGGCTAGAAGACCTTCTTTTGCCACCAATCCACTATCAAAACCAGATACTAGCTTTTCACGAATTAATAATGATTTTGCTCTAGGATGAGATTTTGGAATTAAAGACATTGAGATTCAATTAATTTTTAAGAACTCTTGCCCCTTGCACATCTAATTGCGATGTAATTATTTTTCCTTCAGAATATTTCTTGACAATCTCTAAAACTTTAGCTTCTAATTCTTTTGGTACCATTGAAAATACAGTTTCCCCAAAAAGTGCAACTCCACTTTTAATTCCATTATGTGCTAATTCTTCAATTAGTTTTTCCATCCTTGGAGTCATTACATCGACATATCTTGCAAATTCCAAAGACATATCTTGAAATTTATCATAATTTTTTGATTCAAGTAATTTGTTAACCATTTTACCCCCAAGACCATTAATTTTAGAAAGTTGTTCTTGGATGAATTTGTTTGTAGATATTGGTGAAAAACATATCATTATAACTGAAATATCCTTGATGTCAATTTTTTCAACTTGGCCAATTCCAGGAGCTCCTGGCTTTACTCTAATTTCAAAACCCCCATGATATGATGCTAAAACATCACCTAATCCTGTTTTACAATTCACTTCAGCATTATGTGCAATTTTACCAATTTCAAATTTATTTAATTTTGTTTCAAGTACTTGATCTAGAGCATATGATAGAGATAAAGCAACAGCACCACTAGATCCTAAACCATATCCAACAGGAATTGAAATTTGATGTTCAATATCAAAGAAAATATTTCCAAAATTTCCTAATTTCAAAAATTCGTTTAATACAAATTCAGAAACATCTGTTTTATCAGATTGAAATCCCTTTGTGGATATTTTGTATTTTGAATTTTGATTAGTTATAGATGAAATAATTACTTTAGTGGTAACGCCTTCTTTGATTGAAAATCCCGCCCCCATTGAACCCAATTTTTCTGGAATGCCTTGATTTCCCTCAACAAATGCTTTAAAGAATCCAGTTACATGTGCAGGACAAAATGCTACCGCCTCCATTGATCTAGATTTAAACTGTACATAAAATATAAGAATATGGCTTAAATTAATTATATTAGTATAAATTGACTAAATTTGTTAGACGCCTACAAAAAATTGGAAGTAGTCTTCTAGTTTCTCTTCCAAAAGAATGGGTTGATGCTAATAATCTAGAAAAAAGTAGTCAGGTGGAAATAGAAACTGGACAAGACAGTCTTTCCATTTCTGCAAATAAAGAAACTCGTCCAACCAAAGAACTTGGAATTTCATACCCATTATCTAAGGAAGAAAACATAGTTGCCAACATCACAGGAGCTTATCTTTTAGGGTATGATATTATACAAATAAATTCAAAATCAATTATTCCAGGAGAAGACCGAGAAAAAATTAGAAATTCCATGAGAGGATTAGTTGGTATGGAAATCATCGAAGAAGATGCATCAAAAATTAACATGCAATTTCTTTTAGATAGTGCTACATTAAATCCAGAAAAAATTCTCAAAAGAATGAGTTCTATTGCACTTGGAATGTATGATGATGTATCAAACGGTTTAATTTCTGAAGACAAATCAAATTTACAAACATTATCAAAAAGAGATGTTGAAGTTAATCGTCAATATTTTCTTCTAGTACGTTTAATCAGAAGTACACTTGTTGATAAAAGATTAGCAAATATTTTTAATCTTGAAAATATTGATATTTTAGATTATAGAGTTGCTGCCAATCTTTTAGAAAATGCAGGAGATACTATAGTAGAACTTGCAGATTTGGTTTATGATTCTTCTTTATCCAAAGAACTTTCAAAAAAAATATTTTTAACTGTTCAAAATTTTAGTAGTTTAGCAGAAAAATCTATTGATGCCTTTACAAAACCTGATAGAAAATTAGCAATAGAAGCAACAACATCTCACAAAAATTTTCTAGATCAACTTTCTAAACTTAGAATTTCAATAGGAAACAAAAAACAAATTCCAATTGATTTTCTTGACCTTGTGTATATGTTTGAAAGAATTGCTAAATCATGGGCTGATGTTGTAGATCTTATCAAGCCTATTTACAATAAATAACTAAAATAATTTTTTCTTGGCCGCATAAGTTAGAACAGCACAGATAGTTTTGGAGTCTTGAATTTTTCCAGTCTTAATCATCCTCAGTAATTTCTTCAAATCTATTTTCTCTACTGATAGGATCTCATCATCATCTAGGCTCAAATCAGAGATTTTTTTTAGTCCTGAGGCTAAAAAACAGTGAATGACTTCTGTATTGTAGCCAATCGAGGGATAGTAGGTAATCAAAGATGACATTTTTTTTGCTCTATAGCCTGTCTCTTCTTCTAATTCTCTAAATGCACATTTTAGGGGATCTTCACCTCTTTCTAGAGTTCCTGCTGGTATTTCCAAAACATATCCATGGGGAAAGCGATGTTGTTTAACCAGAATTACCTTGTTATTCTCATCAAAAGCTAACATTGCAGCTGCACCTCTATGCTCAATCATTTCTCGCTTTACTTTTCTTCCTTCAATTTCTCCATCATAAACACTAAGACCTAAAATTTTACCTTCATAGATCTTTTTCTTTTTCATACAAAACTAAAATTGTGATAATATTTAATTTGTTTGATATAAAAGATGTAGGGTTGGCGAATTTTTTGATTCAACTATTGCTGATTCTAGCCATTCATTAAGAAAAATTATTTTTTTAGGAATAAACAAATCAGCTGATTTTACATTATCCATTCTTCTTACCTTTTGAGTTAACTCATCCATTTCGTAAATATTTTTACTGTACATAAATAATACAATTTGATTTTTTGCAATAAATGGAATTTGTAAAAATGAATCTGAAAACTCTTTTTCCATTTTTTTCAATGTATTCTTAAGGTCTCCTTCAATCCAAGTAAGTATGGCATGTGGAATAAATCCCTTAATTTTTGTAGGATCATAAGTTAAAGTAAACTGAATTCCTTCATTTTCATTTAATTTTTCTATACATCTTGTAACAGTTTTAGTTGAAAATTTTGTCTTTTTGGATATACTTTCAATTTTTTGTTGAGGATCTTTCATTAATTGCTCTAAAATCTCCAGATCAGTTTTAGTTAAATTAGAATTGAATCCAGGATTTTCAGCTTCAAAAATTGATAATACTCTAACATCTTTCATTAAATTATTTGCAAGTTCTATTTTTTCTTCTAGATTTCCCTTTGCAACAATTCCACAAACAGTTACACCACCAACACATGGAACAATAAAAAATGGTTTACCTACCAGGCTAACTTGCTCTAAAATTTCTTCAGTGTTTTGACCTGATACAACAATGTACAAAACGCCTAACCCTAATACGGGAGGATCAACCTTAATTGAAAAATTATTAATAATTTGCATATCTACCATTTTCCGAATTCGTGCTCTAACTGAACCTCCAGAAATTCCCAATTCTTTACCGATTTGTCTATCTGATTCTCTACAATTATTCAATAATCTACTTAGAATTTTTATATCTAAATTGTCCAATTTAGCACCTTTCTCATCACTATATGATAAAGATATGCCTAATTCCATATAAAAATGTCTATTATATTGGTATTAGACAACAAATACATTAAATATTAGACATAAATTAGAATATTAATGGACTACAGATTACGTCTGGCTAAAAGAATGCTCTTTAACAAAAAAGGTAGTCTAATTGGTGCTGTTTTAGCTGTGACGATTGGAATTTTAGTAATTCATGTTAATTTTGTAATTTTTCAGGGTTTGTTTGATGCTATTGTTCGTGACATTAGCAATTATAGAAATGGAGATATCCTGGTGACAGATGAAGCGGACTATATCGATAAATCTGATTTAGCTTTGGTAAATTGGTTTGAGCGAATTCCATTTGTTCAAGGGGCGACACCGAGGTTATCCTCTACGGCTGAAATTAACATGACAAAAAATGGGAAATTGATTGAAGAAACCAGAGTTCCTGTTGTTGGAGTTGATCCATTACGTGATGTAAAAGCATCTACTGCACATGAAACTGTTGCTGAAGGAACATATGTTCTTAATCGAAATTCTGTAGTTTTAGGAAATAACGTGGCAACTGATCTTGGTAATGCGCAAGTTGGTGATAGTTTAAAGATGCTAATTGTTGACAGGACAGGTGAGGATCAAATTAGGAGATTCACAGTTGCTGGAATTGTAAAATCCCCTGGGGGTCAGGGTTTGGATTACAGTGTGGTAATGCATATTGATACTTTACGTGATATGATGGGTAGAGAAGGAGAAACTGGTTCCTTTATGGTAAAGCTAAATGATCCCACTAAAGCAATTGAAGTTAAAGAATTCTTTTTAGCTGCATATCCTAATGATGATTTTATTGCTGAAACAATAGAAGAATCAGCAGAAGAACAATTAGCCGGATTTAGATCTGGAATCGCTATGATTAATTTGATTGGATACTTTGGTATGATGTCCTCAGCTTTTGCAATAGTTACTATTCAGATGATGCTTGTAAATGGAAAAACAAGAGAAATTGGAGTTATGAGATCAATTGGTGCAAAACGCAAGGATATTCTAATCATTTTTATTTTCCAAGGGATGATTATTGGTGCAATTGGTGCTGGGGTAGGTACAGCTGCTGGTTTAGGGTACACAATTTATGCCAAGGAGACAAATATGTCATTCATGAACAGCATTCCCTTAGAAGTAAATTACAACTGGGAGAAAATAATTCAAACTGCTTTGTTGTCATTTTCATTAGCAATTATTGCATCTCTATATCCATCGTACAGAGCAACAAAACTATTACCAGTGGAGGCGATGCGAACTGTCTAAAGTACTTGAAGTAAGTGATGTGTCTAAAATTTACGGCTACGGTGAAAATCAAGTGAAGGCATTGGATCATGCTTCATTTTCTATTGAAAAAGGAGAATTTGTATTAATTGTTGGAAGTTCAGGATCAGGTAAATCTACACTTCTCAACATGATTGGGCTTTTAGATCGTCCAACAAACGGCAAAGTCTTCATCGATGGAGTTGATACCACCAAACTTACCGAGAACAAAATATCATCTTTTAGAAACAAGAAATTAGGTTTTATTTTCCAATTTTCAAATTTACTTACTGATCTAACTGTTTTAGAGAATGTTTTGCTGCCAAGACAAATCGGAGGAACAAATGGATCTGCTGAAAAAGATGCTAGAGATCTTCTAAAAACAGTGGGATTAGAGCCTCAATTGAATAAGAGAGCAAATAAAATTTCTGGTGGGCAAGCTCAAAGAGTAGCAATTGCTAGAGGATTAATTAATAATCCATCAATTGTTTTAGCAGACGAACCAACTGGTAATTTAGATTCAGTTACTTCTGATAATGTTGTTCAACTAATGAAATCAATGGCAAAAAAACTCCATCAAACCTTCATAATTGTAACCCATGAACCAGAACATTTTGGGGATGTAGATAAAATAATTACAATTAAAGATGGCAAAGCCTTTGAAGGTAGCGAACAAACTAAAAAAATGGAGGTAATAGCATGATTAATTCAAAAATGATATTTTCAATAACAGTACTGCTGATAACTCCATTTGTCGTGGAGAATTCCTTTGCGCAAATTAGTTCTGGAGGATTTGGAAATTCGCCATTTGAACGAGACTTTGGGGACGTAAAATTTCTTGATGCATATTTTGGAACCTTAAATCAAAAAATTGAAGTTGAACCAGGTGATTCGAATGCACCATTTACAGTTGTATTTGCAAATGTAGGAACACAAGATATCACAGGAATTAGAGGCCAATTATCATTGCCATTTGGTTTGTCAGGCTCTGATGGTCCAGGGTTAGTAGTTCTTGCTGATAGTGATTCTAATTCTCTTGCAGGTGATAATTTCCACTTGACATTTTTTGTAAACATCGACAAAAATGCGCAAATTCAACAATATCCTGCTACAGTCAAGGTTGATTATTCAAGATTAAGAGAGTCTGGTGTTAGAACATCATTTTCTGATTTTACTTTTAAAGTTACAGGAGATAGTTTGATCAATGTCAAGGCATTAGATCCATTCCTAACATCCTTAAAAACAAATAATGTGGTTATTGTGATTTCAAATGACGGTTCAGCACCAATTTCTAGTGTAGATATTGTTTCAGGTAACACTCAAACAGAAAGAGCATCAACTGCATCGTCAACTACCAATATGGAAAATGTTGTTATCTTAGAATCTAATTGGGATGTTGGAAATATTGAGCCAGGGTCCTCAAGACAACTTACTGCAACTGTCTACGTACCTGAAAATCTAAAGGGAGACACTTTGCGAGTTCCATTATCAATTTCCTACTATAATGCACATGGGGATTCTCATACTGTAGACAGAATTGTTGATTTCTACATTAAAGGACTCATAGACCTTTCAGTCTATGGAATAAGGGTAATCGAATTATCAGATACCCAAATGATAGTTGGGGAGATAATTAATGAAGGAAACGAAGACGCATTATTTGGTTTCGTTACTCTTGAATCCCTTGGAGACTCAAACATAAAAGAACAAAAACAATTTATTGATGAAATAGAAATAGACGCTCCAGTCCCCTTTAACATACCAATAGAGTTTGAAGGTGAACCAAATTATGGCGAACACGATATAAAAATCACTGTAAGATACAAGGATAGTGTGAGAGATGAAATTTTCCTACCATATGAAACTACAATCTTGGTAGCAGAGCCCTCAAATGATGATGACTCTGAAGATTATACGATTATGATTATTATTCCAATTGTAATCGTTATTGCAGTGGCAATTTTCATAATGCGTAGGCGTAAAAAGGAAGAAATTCAGAATAGTTAGATGAAATTTTAAATTACAAACAAAATAAATTTTCATATAGATTTACTATGAGACCAAGTATTATCATCATGATTGTAGCTTTAGTTATTGGAATTTCAGTAATTTCAATTGGGTTTCTTTTAAACGAAGAAGTTGAAACTGTTGAAAACACTTTGACTCCTTATGAAAAATTAGAAAAATACAAAGAAGGTTTAGAAAAAATTAATCAATACAATCTACAAATATTAATTGATCTAGAAAAGAAAATTGTAGAATCCGATGATATTCATTTGGAGCAGATAAAAAAAGAAATTGAAGTTTTAAAACAAGTCATAAATGATAACAAGACTGAACTTGAACAAGTAATAAAAAAATTATCAGAAATGCAAGATGAAAAATAAAAATATTTTAGAATTTGAAATTTTCTAAATTCATATACACATCAATAAATCCAAATTTGTGGAATTACATCAAAAACTCACAATTTTAGGCGTAATTCTATTAATTGCTACTTTTATCATTCATACTTACCATGAACAGGATCATCCTGGAACTGGATTTAATTACGCTTTTGTGACTGGAATCGTAATGCTCATAGTTTTTTCGACTAGCTTTATTCTATTTAACAAAGATAAACTCAAAGACGGCAAAAAATAATTTTCTGTTTATTATTACAAACAAAATAAAAATTCATTCATAAAAATTTCTAAAGTAAAATTATTCAAAACCAAATTTAATTTTTAATATCCTTTTAACATATTCATGGATTGGTTTGGGAATTTTTTTTATAGACATACACAATTCTAACGTCTTCTTCTAGTTTTACTGGATTTCCATCAGTTTTTTTATCAAGTAAATAACTTTCAACTTTTTTAGCAATTTCATCTGTATCTGCTCCAAATGAAATCCAAACACCATTTTCTTCAACTCGATGTGATTTGAATAATTCCTCATCAAGATCCTTTGCTATTCCAACGTACCAATCTGAATAATCCCCCTCAAATTTACTCATGTAAGTTTCAATTCTTTTAATGACTGTTTTATAATCCATAATATGATAATCCATAATTCAATATGTCTACAAAAATTATATGTTTAAAAGTTGCGTGACATTAATTTGATTTACCAATGAATTTGAAAGCAAATCTAATTTCTTTCTTTTGTTTTCTTAATAAATGAAAAAATACTCAAACCAATTCCAAATAACAAAAATGCTATTCCTATTGAAAATTCTATTTTTAGTCTTTGATGAATATTCTTTTTGTCCTCATCAAGTAAAAGATATGAATCAAATTCAAAATTATCAAAATATTTAATCTGAGGATAATCATAAATCACAATAAATATTCCTATCATGAAAATTATTAATCCCATAAAAAAATAACTTACATTTTTTATCTCCAACTTTACTTCCCTTATTCAAGCTGTGGCTAATCTCTATAACTAAGATTATAAGCAATTAGTGGATCTTGCGATCATGCTGGGGGATGAGATAGTGGTCCCAAAGGAATTACGAGAATTCATGCTGAAAGGAGCGGAAGAGACATTCCTTGGACAAAAAAATGGTGCCAAAAAACAATATCGATATGGTAACTTACACATTAGAGAATACGATGATAAATTTTTAATTCACACTGATAAGATTGATCCTCGAAAAGATCCATTAGGTCATCTATTTTATGACGCACCCGAAGTCTTAGCTGGATTAGCATGTGCAGTTTTTGGAGGATTACAGGTTGGAAAATCATTAATCAATAATAATAAATCAAAAAAATATAAGATATCATCTGGTTTAATGTCTTCTATAGTCACAGGATATCTAGGATATATCGCAACAAAGAAAATTAAAAATTATTTGGAGTAATTCTCATGGCAACCAAGCGAACTATTAAAGTTCTAATCAAACTTCTCCCATCAATTCTAGCGTTACGTAAAGATAGAAGAAAATGGGTTAGACAAGCAGGAAAAGATATTGATACTGAACAATATCGCAAAAATGCTCGTAAAGTTTTAAACACTTTCATTACTTTAGGCCCTGTTTACATAAAACTTGGACAATGGCTTTCATCAAGGGCCGATATTTTACCTCAACCCTATTTAGAAGAACTAGCTAAACTACAAGACAAAGTACCATCTGCCCCATTTGAACAAGTAAAACCAATAATTGAAAATGATCTTGGACCAATTAATGAAAAATTTGATAAAATAGATCCTAATCCACTTTCTGGTGCATCTTTAGGTCAAGTTTATCGAGGATCTATATCTGGTCAGCAAATTGTTGTTAAAGTAAAAAGACCTGGAATAGAAAAAATAGTTTCAGAAGACCTAGAAGTTTTAAAAAAAATTCTTCCACTTGCATTAAGATTTGTAGACCCAAATTTGCGTTTTTCTGCCAAAGCTATGCTTTCTCAATTTATTGAAACAATTCATGAAGAAATGGATTATACAATTGAATCCTCAAACCTTAAAAAAATTAAACATGATATGAAAAATAACAATAAGGTAATCGTCCCTTCAGTTTATGATGATTATTCCTCAAAAAATGTTTTAACTATGGAGTATCTTCCAGGAATCAAAGTTACCAATGTTGAGGCTCTAGATGAAAAAGGAATCGACAGAAAGCAACTTGTAATTGATGTTCATAAGATATTTTTCACAATGTTATTACGCCATTCCTTATTTCACGCCGATCCTCATCCTGGAAACATTTCAGTTACTGATGAGGGAAAAATCATCCTTTATGATTATGGAATGGTGGGAAAGCTAGATAATGAAACAAGATTACGACTAATTCGACTTTATCTGGCTTTAGTTGAGAAGGACCCTCCACGAACAGTCAATGCAATGAATGATCTTGGAATGCTCACTCCTGATTTTAATCGCTCGGTAATTGAAAAAGGAATTGAGCTTACTGTACGTGCCATGCATGGAAGAAAACCTGATGAAATGGAAGTACAAAGTTTAATGGAACTTGCAAATAAAACAATGAGCAAATTTCCCTTTATTCTTCCTAAAAATTTAGCTTTGTACATGAGAATGGCATCAATAATTGAAGGAATTTACAAACAACATAAAGTGGATTTTAAATTTGTTAAAGTATTAAGGGAAATTTTAGAAGAAGAAAATCTAATCAAAGATGCCTATATAGAAGAATTGAAATATTCCTTTCAAAGATTTGCAAAATCCATTGATGCAACTATTTCAATTGCACCAGAACTAAAAAAATTCATTGAGGATAATAGATCTATTCAACTAAATGCAAAACCAAAATCAAACATCCTTCTTTCTGGCAGTATCCTCTCAGCTGCAATCTTTGTGGGGTCTGCAGTTTTGTATTCTTCAAATGAATCAATTGGTATTAGTGGAATGATAGGCTCTCTAGTAATTATGGGGATTTTTACTATATTTAGAAAAAAATGATTATTCTATTTTGATATCTTTTCCATGTTTTTGAACAGGAATGGTAATTGATAATACTCCTTGTGAATATTTGGCAGAGCTCACTGTATCTTCTTCGTCTTTAACATCAACTGGCAATCTTATTTTTTTATCAATAACGTTGGGTCTCTGATTACAAATCATAGTTTGTTCTTCTTTCTCAGAGGTTTGCTTGCATGCTTGAATAGACAAAATGTTCCCATCAAGTGATAGTTTAATGTCTTTTTTATCAAATCCAGGTATGTCAATCAATAAAGTTAACTTGTCTTCGTTCAAGTGCATATCCACAGGAGGTAAAACAAATTCGTAGAACTCTCTTGATTTG
>JAUWQG010000101.1 GCA_030611185.1 Nitrososphaerota archaeon | reverse complement strand
AAATTCATTAACTGGAGTTTATGAAATTCATCTTTCTCATAATGATACAGATGTGGGAGTTAGCTCCTTTACTGTACTTCATGGGAACGTTCCAGAATGGGTAAAAAACAATGCGAAGTGGTGGTCAATAAATGTAATACCGGATTCAGAGTTTGTTGACGGTTTGGAACATCTAATAGATAAAGGAATTATTAGAATTTCTCCAACTATGTCGTCTCCGTCTGAATCAATTATTCCTGAATGGATTAAAACAACGGCAAAGTGGTGGTCTAATAACGATATTTCAGATGACGAGTTTATAACGGCAGTTGAATACTTGGTTGAAAGAGGTATAATTCGAATATGATCTGGTCAATTTTTCTTTCATTTAATACATAAATACCCTCAGGCCTGATTCAAAATGAAAATGAGACTCGCTGGTTTTCTTATGTTTTCAATCTTAGCTGTATCGATTTTATCTTATGGATTCAACAGCTCTGTATTTGCAGATTCACATAACATTCCACCAATTTCAGCTATCACAGAATTACCTTCTTATGAAAATGGTGATAGAGTTTTGGTAACTGGTGATATTAGAGATTTCGATCCTGATATTCATTCCAACACCGCTTTAACATATCGTATTACTGATTCTACAGGAAATATTGTAACCATTGGTCAGATGCTGCCAAATTCTGATGGGTTTTTTAGTTTTAATTTTGTTGCTGGAGGATTCCTCTTCAAGGGAAGTGGTGATTACACAATCCAATTATTCTTTGGTGCAATCAAAGGTGAAACTACAATGCTATACCTTGGGGGTGAATTTGAAGAACCACCACCACCTGGACCAAGCCCAGAACCTGGACCAAGCCCAGAACCAGACCCAGAACCAGAACCAGAGCCAGAGCCAGAACCAGACCCAGAACCAGAGCCAGAACCAGACCCATCATGTGGTGCTGGAACCCAATTAGTGAATGGAATATGTCAAGTTGTAAAAACTGAAGAACCTTCCGGCGGTGGATGTCTTATTGCCACTGCTGCATTTGGAACAGAACTTGCACCACAAGTACAGTTCTTGAGAGAAATTAGAGATAACACTGTGATGAGTACTGCATCTGGTGCAGCATTTATGACAGGATTTAATCAATTATACTATTCATTCTCACCAACAATTGCTGATTTAGAAAGAGAAAATCCTGCATTCCAAGAAGCTGTTAGAGCATTTATCACTCCAATGATTTCTACTTTATCAATTATGACATTAGCTGAAGATGGAAACGACAGTCAAGTACTAGGTCTGGGAATATCTGTAATTGCCTTAAACTTGGGAATGTATATTGCAGCACCAGCAGCAATTGGATTCACAATTCATAGAAAACTCCAATCCAAAATTTAATTTCTTCACCCTCCAAAAATAATTATGATGATTTTCTTTCTTGCATTTATTTCCAAAATATTTTTGTTTACAATTGAAATTGGTGTTTTGGCTTTTATTGCCACCATAATTGTTATTGTGATAGCTGTAATTATAAAAATTATCAAAAACAAGCAATTAGAAAAAACAAAATCTTAGATTTTTAATTTCTAGCAAAGATCCATATGTTTTTGGAATTTTTACTCTAAGTTATTATACTAAAAAGAAATAGTACAATTAATGCAAATAGAATACGAAGAATTTGATACTGTTGAAGATGTCTTTATGTATATGTCATCTGCTGCCCCCCCTATGAAAAATACAATGCCTGTTAATTCTTACAAAGGATATGTAATGTCATTTATTCCCTTAAGCTCATCAAATGACGATACTTACCTAATGATCTATGCCAAAGGCACTTTGGAGTCTGGAATCTACGAATTTGACTTTACCTCAAAATCTTTCAAAAAAGTTGATTCTATTGAAAGAGCAGACAAAAATTATTTTATATCTTTGACTCCAAAACGAAATACAATTGCCGATTTTGCAATTGAAAAATTATAGTTTCTTTGTTTGAATTTTTGGTACAGAAACGGATCTAGATCGGGCATATTTGTCGATAATTTCATCTGGTGTTCTTCCATTAAATAGATCCTTGCATAATCCTCTAAGGTATCTCATGATTGCCCATGTGCCGGCTTTGAGTATTCCATACATGAATATCTTCATTGGTGGTCCATAGGTTTTGTTTCTAAGGATAATTGGAATAATGTCATTTATCACACGAAGATTGTTTTCCCAACATTTCCAAAACAATGTAAATTGAGCTTCATTCAAATTTCCAAAATGCATAGAGTTTTTTTCACTAAAGTCTTGATATAGTAATGGTGCAACTAATCCTCTAAAGTTCATTGCTCTGAAATCGCTAATCATATCAATTGTATATTGAACATCATCAGGGGTTTCATCTGGCCAACCTATGATTATTGTAGCAGCAGGGAACCAGTGATTTTCATTTAGTATTTTAGCACCCTCCATTACCACACTTCCCCATTCTTCAGGTGAAAATGGTTTAGTTTTAACACCAAGATGTTTTTTTACCAAGTTTGGTGCAACAGTTTCAATCCCCAAATTAGTTGCAAGCCACCTTCCAGTTTTATCTTGCTCATTAATTTGTGATATCTGCTGCATTAACTGTTCATCTGCAGCAACTGCAGAGAAAGTCATATGGGTTGTTCCAATGAAATTTGCTCCTAATCCTTTTAGTCCCTTCCATAATTCTGTGATAACATCTCTATTGGGAATAAAATCTCGATTATCACATCCATAAAGTAACATTTCATCTGAGTGTAGCCATATTGAATCAAATCCGTAATCGAGATTTATCTTGGCTTCCTGTTGTAATCTTTCTAGTGGGAGATCTTTTTTGGATCTTTTATTCACATCACAAAAGTCACAACCTCTACCACATCCTCTCATTGCCTCTATCAAAGAATTAATTGTAGGTCCCTGAATAATCGGAATATTTTCAAGATTTCTTACAAAACAATGCATTAATTCTGGTGCATCTCCTTTTTCTAAATCGTGAAACAAATCTAAAGCTAGTTCGTCTGCTTCTCCAACTACTACTGTATCAATCCCATGAATTTTCATTCTGTCTGATTTTGCTAATTCCCACGCACCATTTCCTCCAACTACAACTTTAAAATCATATTTCTTTTTAAGCTGAATAATATTTGCACACATTTTTTTGAATTTCATTGCGACGTAAGATAATTTTTCAGGCGACATGGTGGTAGTAACAGGGGCCATTCCAAGTGGATCCATTACATTTATTCCAACAACTTTGGTATCTGGTCCAATTGATTTTTCCAACATTTCAGGATTTGCAATAAACACTTCATCTCTTTTATATTCTTGAAGGAGAGAACTTTCTACTCTTCTTAGTCCTACTTGTGCAACCTTTGATTCGCCAGTTATTGGATCCGTTTCAACTGGAGGACAGAAGACTTTGTCAAAAACCCATTCTGGCAGAACCTCATATGGTCCACATGCAATAAATCCATAAAGAAAATTTCCTCGATAATTTGTCATTAAGCTTCTATCAGCAGTAAGAACAATTCTTTTACCAGACAATATTACCAAGTTTCGATTTGACATCTTATATATGATTTACGAGTTTGACCCTTCTTTAAGGGAGAAAAACTCCTAGTTTTCTAGAATTGGCATTATTTTATTTTCTGACTTTTCATGACAGCTCTGTTGGCAATATTTGCAGCAATAGCGCCAGCAGAAATTCCATTATCTATATTGACTACAGATAAACCCAAAGAACAACTTTGTAACATTGACGCAAGAGCGGCAATTCCTTTTTCTCCATAGCCATACCCAACAGATGTAGGCAATCCAATTACCGGAATGTCAACCATTGAAGAAACCAGTGTTGCCAAAGCCCCCTCCATTCCAGCTGCCACTATAATGCAATCAACCTCTTTTTCTATCATCTTTTTTAGTATTGGGAAAATCCTTTGAATTCCTGCCACTCCTACATCATAACTAGTAACGCATTTACAATTCATCGCCTCACACATCAATCTAGCCTCTTCAGCTACTCCGATATCTGATGTTCCTGCAGTTAAGATTCCTACATTTCCGCCATGAAATTTAATGGGTTTTTTAAATAATAACAACGAAGATGATTTTTTACCTTTTTTTATTTTAATTTTCAAACATTTACAAAAAGAAATTATTTTTGAATAATCTTCAGTTTTTATTCTAGAAACTACTACAGAATTTGTTTTTTCTAAGGTAATTTTGAGAATTTTTTTTATTTCATTTAGCGATTTAGATTCTGCTAAAATCACTTCTGGTATTCCTCTTCTTTTTCTTCTGTTGATATCTATTTTTG
>JAUWQG010000138.1 GCA_030611185.1 Nitrososphaerota archaeon | reverse complement strand
ATCCAATTCTATTTATTCAAAATCTCCAGAATATAATTTTGAGGTATTTGATGATGGGATGTTATTTTTTTAAAACGGGGCTACCATTTACATCATATTCTCTTTCAGAGTCAAATGTGCTTGAATGTGATACGTCTCTGTGCATGTAACTTTGAGTTTCTCCTTCTTTTTTCCTGCAGAATTTTTTATGGATTGCCTCTTCTATCTTCAAGGTGTCCTCGTTTTCATGAAATAGGCGTTTTCCACAGTCTTCGCAAATTATTTCAGGCACAAAATTCATTCATATCAAATCTATTTAGATGTTTCAGAAATTCATTCGATCTTTTACCCTGACAAAACAATTTCTTATTTGGCAGGGGCTAATTTTTCAAACCGAAACTTTAGATGCTTAATTCATTTTTATTATTTTATTGGAGGAATCAAATATTGTTTCATTTGCATTATGGTTTGTAATTACGGTAATAATAATTGGAGTTACTGGATTTAGCTACAAAGCCTATCTTAGGAGAAACAAAAATGAGACCTCTACATCTTGAAAAAAAAGGTCTAAGAGGACTGGCAATAGCTGAAAGCTTTCGGCAAAATTCAAAAAAATCTATTCTATCTGGGGTTGTAATGAGAAGAGATTTTGTGATTGATGGATTTGTTTTTGGACAAGCCACTTTAGATGGTGATGATGCTACTGATGTAATTCTTCAAATGTATGAGGACCTAAAACGACCTGATATCAGTTACCTCTTAATTTCTGGTTTGATAATTTCTTTGTATAATATTATTGATATTAAAAAAATTCACGAGTCATTACAAATTCCAATAATTGGTGTAACCTATAATGATTCAAAAGGAATTGAAGATTCTATCAAACATCATTTTCCAGATTCTTACACATCAAAAATCAAAAATTATCAGAAACTTGGCATTCGCCAAAAAATTACTTTACACACATCTTCAGAAGTTTTTGTAAGAAAAGAAGGATGTACTATACATGATGCAAAGTATCTTTTAGATAAATTGACTTTGCAAGGCTCTTTTGCTGAACCATTACGAGTGGCACAATTATTAGCAAAATCTATGCTTCAAAAAGGACTATCCTTCTGAAGCTGTCTTTCCGCCATCTACATTAAGAACTGTGCCTGTAATCCAATTGGCCTCATCTGAAGCTAAGAACAATACGGCATTTGCAACATCTATAGGCTCTCCAATTCTAACTAGAGGAATTCTCTCTTCGATTACTTTTCTTGCTTGTGGGTCATCAAGGTATGGTTTTATCATTCCAGAATTTATAATTCCAGGACTAACACTATTGCATCTAATGTGCCTTCTTGCATATTCTACTGCAATCGCTTTTGTAAACATGGAAATTGCAGCTTTAGTTGAAGAGTATGCTGCCAGATGTACTCTGGGAATTGCTCTTTCACCTGAAATAGAACCAATATTTACTATTGATCCACTTTTGACATCTGACATCTTTGCAAGTATTGCTTTTGTCATGTGAAATACTCCAAAAAGATTAATGTCAATGAGTTTCTTTATTTCTGAATCCTCCATTTCGTGGAAATGAACTGGATCATTAATTGCACCTGCATTATTTACTAGAATGTCTATCTTTCCGTAATTATCAATAATCTGTTTTACCGTTTGAATTACTTGAGATTCATCTGTTAAATCACATGACATTGAAGCGGTCAATTCATCTTGTCCGATCTCTTTTCGTGCTTTTTCTAATTTTTCAAAATCACGTGCTATTAAAACAACTTTGGAGCCTTCTTCGGCAAAACGTTTTGCTATCGCTTTTCCGATATCACTTGACGCTCCTGTAACTATTGATACTTTGTCTTTTAATCTCATATTGCAATTTTATTGTTGTAGCTTATAGAATTTGTGGTGAATTCTAGTCATAGAATTACATTAATGAGTTTAATTCTTTTCATTTAGTTTTTTTATGTATTCTAATATTCCTGTATAATCCAAATGACCCAACCCTTCCTTTACGGCGTTTTCATAAACTTCTTCAGCTTTTTTTATCATTGGGAGTTCTAATCCAAATGATTTTGAGGTCTCTAAAATGGTGTTAATGTCTTTTTTCAGATTTTCAAGGGTAAAAGTTGCATCAAATTTGCCTTGAATCATCTTGTATGCTTTATTTTCACTCATTCCTGTTTTAAAATAAGTAGAGTTTAATATTTCGAGGAATATTTTGGGATCCACATTTGCTCCTCTGGCCAAAGTAATTCCCTCAGATAACGCAAGTGCTAACATTGTAATTTGTAGATTCATTGCAAGCTTTACTGCATGTGCAGTACCATTTTCTCCAAGAAAGAAAACCTTGTTTGCAATTGTATCTAGAAGTTTTTTGCATTTGTCAAATGTGGTTTTGTTACCTGCAGCCATCATGACTAGTTCTCCAGTTATTGCCACATTTGGGCCTCCCATTACTGGAGTGTCAAGCATTGAAATACCATGTTCAAGAAATTTTTCTGCAATGATTTTTGATTCTAGGGGGTTAATTGTACTCATATCACATACAACTAGATCTTTGTGATTTCCATTGATTATGCCATCTTTTTCAAACGAAATTTGTTTTACTGCATTTGCATCTTTTACAACAGATATTACTATCTCAGAATTTTCAGCCACTTCTTTTGGCGTTGAGACTATTTGAGCTCCATTTTTTTTTAATTCATTTGTTTTTTCTTTTGTTCTGTTAAATGCTGTTAATTGATGACCTGATTGCAACAAATGTAGGCCAACGGCATTTCCAAGCATACCAGTTCCAATCAATCCTATTTTCATTTTTTCTAGTTAAAATTTTAATTATCGTCTTTAATGTCTTTCTTCATTTTTTATTTCCCATTGTTGGTTTCCAAATCTGGATGCTTCAAATTCTAATTGTCCGATGGTTCTGTCTCCTTTTCGAACTTTGGCATAATCAAATTTTCTCATTTGAAAAATCTTTTCCTTAGGTTTGTATCCTCCCTCGATGACTTTGATTTTAAATCTTTTACTTGCTTTAATTATTAATTTTCTAGCTACTTGCACATCTCCCATCCATGAAAACATTTCAAATTCTCCAAAATTTT
>JAUWQG010000037.1 GCA_030611185.1 Nitrososphaerota archaeon | reverse complement strand
CCAAGAATTGTTGAATAAGGTTCTTTAGAAAATTTCTTAATTGAAATGAAAGATTGTGTCATCAGTTGAGATTAGATCTTTTGATACCTCTTTAATGGATTTTGTTAAATTTTTTGTGCCTAAAAATACCTTAAATCCTTTTTTAAAATCAGATTGGAGGCCCTTTGGTATGCCTGTTTGTAGATTATTTTTCAAAAACTGTGATAAAAATTTCACAGCCTCAGAATTTTTTCGTTTTTCTAAAGAGACAATTTTTCTATCACTGTTTATCCACATTAGTTCAGTTTTTGAAATATTTTTGGAAATAAAGCTACGACAATCATCTTCTCTAAAAAATTCTGGTCCAATTTTTGAATATTTCTTGGGAATTATTGGAGATTCAAGCAGGAATAGCAGGTAGGCCTCTTTTTTCTCGTCTGTATAAGATGAACTTCGTAAAACCTTGAAACCTCCAATTTCTAGCTGAGTCTTCAAAGAATTATTGGCTCTTTTTATTTGACCCCAAATAATATCTGGACTTCTAATTTTAAAGTCAAATTTTACTACTAGAACATTTTCTGTATTACTTTTAGAGACTATTGATTTTTTGGCTTTGAAATATTTTAAGGATGGTTTAATTTGAAACGCCCTACAATTTAAAATGAATTTTCCAATATTTTCTTCTGATATTGCTGCAGCCAAGTTTCTCTTACTATCGATAGGATCAATAATTGTAATAGGAGTTTCAAATTTGGTTGACGTTTTTCCTATATTTTGATTTTCTTTAATTTTTGCAATAGATTTTACTACATTTTCAAAGCTACCAAAATTTAAGATCAAAACTTCACATACATATCCACTAAATCCCTGTTTTGCCATTTCTGCTCCATAAATGCCAACAGATTGAAGAAATGTTTTGAGTAGTCTTACCTCATTTCTCATTTTTAGGGAAAGAACTTTTTTCATATGTGTTGTATGAAAAGGAGACCTGTCAGCTGCACTCTTCCAGTTTCCTAATTTTACATCATAACAAGGAACTACATTGATCTTTGTATCTTTTATTTTAGCCTCAACATAGGGGTGTTCGGAATACCGAACATACGGATTATATTTTTTCATTGATGCAAAACCAATTTTTCTTGAAATTTCTACAAACTTCTCTTCCGAAGTTTCTTTTTTGAATTTTATGAAAATATCCACATCTGCATTTTTGGATAACCATGTACCTTTTGCAAAAGAACCTCCAAATTCCAAATCAATTACTTCTGGAATTTTTTTTAATTCATCTTTAACTAAAATGAAAGCCAAATCAGCAATTTTCTTTTTTGAAGCTTCTAAGGATTTTGAAGGAACTACTGTGTTTCTTACTTTAGAAATTATTTCTTTCATTTTTTTGCTTTTATCTCCTCTAAATCAGAATATACTGGACCTTGTGGAGTAAGAACACTCTGTTTAAGCTTAATTTTTGATATTTCTTGTGATCCAAAGTCATATTTTTCATATTTTTCCAATTCTTTACTTATATCACCTATCTTATTTTTAATTCTAAATACAGTAATATGAGATTTGAAAGGTTTGTCAGAAATAAATCCTAATGGAGTTAGGACATTTTCTACGTTTTTGGCCAAATCTGCTAGAGCATTTCCTCCAACTTCGTCTGTTCCAATCCACACAACTCTGGGAAATTTGATTTTAGGAAAGGCCCCAAGTCCTTTAAAATTTATTTTAAATGTTGAAAACTCGATTGTTTTTAAGGCTTGTTTTATTTTTTGAGATACATCATCTGAAATTTCACCTAAGAACTGAAGTGTAAAATGTAAATTTTGAGGTTTCACAGGTTTTGCTTCAATGTTAATTTTTGATTGAAACTTTGTAATCGAATTAATTACCTCATCATTTAAAATTTCAACAGCTACAAAAGCTCGCATCATATTTTTTTTTGAAGTATCTTTATAATAATTTCCGGTAGCTTCATAGATTAGCAAATTTGTCGTCTAATTATTGACAAAACTAATTGTATGCTTAACAGGCATGCCTGGGGCAGGAAAATCTACAATAGCTGATGGTCTAAAATCCAAAGGCTATGAAATTATCAACATGGGAAATGCCGTTAGAAATGAGGCCAAGAGAAGAAATCTTGAGCCCACAGGATCTAATCTGGGAAAGTTAATGCTTGAACTCCGAGAAAAAAATGGTCCGGGAGCTGTGGCTGAATTAGTAAAACCAGAAATTGAAAATTCTAAATCAAATGTAATAATTATTGATGGCATAAGATCATCTCCAGAAATAGAAGTTCTCAAAAATTATGGGAAAGTAAAGCTCCTAGCTATACATGCTTCAACTAATACTAGATTTGAATTCTTACAAAATAGAGGAAGATCTGATGATCCAAAAACAAAAGAAAATTTTGAAGAAAGAGACACTCGAGAACTAGGAGTGGGAATAAGTAACCCAATTGCTTTATCTGATGATGCAATTTCAAATAATAATCTCACAAAAGAAGAATTGGTTGATTTATCTTTTAAAAAAATTGAAGAATGGCTAAAATGAATATTCCTTCTCTTAGATGCAAAATAGAAATATTATGTTCAGTCAATCCATCAGAAGATCCTAGCAAAGTAAAATCTGCAATTTTAAACATATTTCCAAATTGTGAAATTAAAATTGAAAAATTTTCAATCAAAGGAAATTCCAATGATTTACATTCATTAGAAAAAATTTATCACGCAATAGACTCTACACAATCTGAAAGAATCTATCAACGTAGACTAGAAAAAAATTTAGAAAAGGACTCAACTTGGTTTTATCTAAACAAACAAGCTGCATTCGCCGAAAAAATAGCAATTTGTGAAGAATCTGACGAATCTCCATTAGGGCCAATCAAGGTAATTTTGACTTCTACCCAAATCGACAAGATTATTGACTGGTTAACCCATTACGAGGATTAAATTCAGCTTAACTAAATTCAATCAATATTTCATATTTTTTTAATTCCGAGTATAAAAAATAATTTTTAGATCAATCAAACATGTTCCTAAAAATTGGTATTATAGCCTCAATTTTAGTAGTCGGTGGCATTGTTTTCTCCTCTGAAATCCAAGCAATTTTGCCAAATACAAGCACAACAGGAATTGATTCTTTTGAAACTGATGTTAATACAATAACTTCAAAATCATTTGAATCTGCAGAACAAAAAATAGGATCCTCAGTAAAAAAAGCCGAAACCAAGTTAACAGATTTTGGTCATCAAACCACTGATACAGCTAAAAGTACCATAAACTCTTCTGCAGAGCAAATAGAGACAAAATTTAGTGAAATTAAACAGAATTCTACAGAATATGTCGAAGAGAATATTTCTGATAAGTTTTCCTTTTTAGATCCTAGTAAATAATTTAATTATTTTTAAACATAGAAACTAATTCTGGCAAAGCTGTAGCCGATGTTGTTCTAATCGATAAATCCATATCTTCTGTCATATTTGTTTCATCGGGATTTATTTCTATCAAGATTGCATTATTTTGTTTAGCATAGATTGGTAGAGTATTTGCCGGAGATACTACAAGGGATGTTCCAGCAATAATCATAACGTCACAACTATTGGCATGAATTATTGCTTCTTCCCATACATCTTGAGGTAAACCTTCACCAAACCATACTACATCAGGCCTTAGAATATTTCCACATTTACATAAAGGAGGCATATCTGAAAATTCAGTTAAGATTTCTTCTTTGTAATTACAAACTGTACATTTGATTTTAACAATACTTCCATGTAATTCTAAAACTTTTGAGCTGCCTGCTATTTGATGAAGTCCATCTATATTTTGAGTAAGAACGATTACTTCGGAAAAATTTTCCAATTCTGCAATTGCTTTATGTCCTAAATTAGGTTCTGCCGCAAAAATATTCTGTCTTCTTTCATTATACCACTCCCAAACCAATTTTGGATTGTCATAAAATGCATCAATTGTGGCTAATTTCATTGGATCATAATTTCTCCACAATCCATCATTACCTCTAAAAGTAGGAATTCCACTTTCTTGAGAAATTCCTGCGCCAGTTACAAAAGCAATTTTTTTTGCTTTTTTTAGCTGGTCTTTGATGGAATCAAACATCTTACTTTATTTCAACTTCTAAAAGGTCTCTTGCAGTAATTACAGAATCATGAATTTGCTTTGCTTCTTGTAGATGCAGAGTTTCATCCTTGTATCGTGCAGAAAAATGAGTAAGAATTAGGTTTTTTACATTAGCATTTTTGGCTAAGGTGGCTGCTTGTTTTGCAGTAGAATGACGTGTTTCTATAGCTTTTTCCTTTATTTCCTCTAAAAATGTAGAATCAAAAACAAGATAATCACAATCTGCAAAAAATTTTCCTAATTCTTGAGTTGGCATTGTATCTCCTGAAATTCCAATTTTCTTTCCAGGTCGTTTTTCTCCTAACACTTGATCTGATGTGATGATTTTTCCATCAACTTCAATCTGTTCTCCGTTTTGTAATTTATTCCACAACTGACCTTCAGGAATCCCTAATGATTTTGCTTTCTCAAGATTAAATCTTCCAGGTCTGTCTTTTTCTTCAAAACGATATGAAAATGCCTTAATGGAATGACTAGCTTCACATGCATAGATGGAGTAAAATTTTGAATCTAAAACCTTACCTTCATCTATTATGGAAATAATTATTGGAAATGACAAACCAAAATTTAATACTTTCATATTTGCAGCTATAAATTCATCAATTCCTTTTGGCCCGTAAATTTCTAAAGTTTCTGTTCTACGTTGCATAGTCATTGTTTGAAGAAGTCCTAAAATTCCTACGCAATGATCACCATGAAGATGCGTAACAAAAATTTTCATTTTTTTATTCCATCCTAAACCTGATTTAAGATAAGAAATTTGAGCTGATTCTCCAGCATCAAACATTAGAATCTCTCCCTCTCTTTCAAGACAAATACATGACAATCCTCTATTTTCAGTGGGCTGTGCAGCAGATGTTCCCAAAAAAACAAGTTTCATTTTATCAAAATTGTCCTTGTCAAGCTTTTATGCCTATAGATATCATACGTCTTTGATGGATTCATATTCAACTTTTTTTCAAATCCCTTTTTACACATTATTGCAATCTTTTTGCGTCTAGGAAGCATAGATACAAATTTTTTAATTAATTCTTGAGGATCTTCTGATGCTTTGGATGCTATTCCATATGGAAGATCCGTAACGATTGCATCAAATTTATCTTGCATTTTAGTAAATTCACTAAAATCTGCTTTGCTTACTTTTGATTTGAATCCATTAGCTTTCAAATTTTCCTTTGAAATTTCATACATCTTTTCATCAAAATCTACTCCAATTGCCTTTATTCCCATAGATTCTGCCTCCAATAGTGTAGTACCAGTACCGCAAAACGGATCACATACAGTTTCACCTTCTTTTAATCCAATCAAATTTATCATTACTCTTGCTAACTTCCAATCCAATTCATGTGGATGTTTTCTGACTTTTTTAGGTCTTTTAGGAAGTTCATCTGGTCTTGAAAAACCAAAAAAATTTTCTTGATTTGTGAAAATTAAATAAATGATAATATCGGGATTTTTTAGGTCTACTTGTGCCTGAGAAAGCTTTGAAATCATATCTCCCATTGAGCTTTCTAGTTCTGGAATTTCAAATTGCTTTGAGGATAAATTTATGATTCTACATGCAAAAGTTTTCGCATTTTTTAAAACTTCAAAATTATCTTCTCCTAAAAATAACCCAGACATTTTACGCAAAATTTGCCCTGATATTTTTACAAAAGTTGCACGCTGAGCAATTTTATCACAATTTATTTTTGATTGTATTATTACTAAATTTGAAAATGATTTTGATTTTGCAAATCTATCATAAGTCTTTGCAATAGCAATTATTTCATCTTTGGCAATTTCTAAATGATCTTTGGATAATACAAAAAAACTTTCTGGCATTATTTTATTGCCTTTGCAATGGTACTTGAAATATCAACAATAGATGTTTTACCCGGTATTGTATTGGTACTGATAATCTTTGTAACCCCGGCCTTTTTTATTTTCTTCTCTGCATCATTCATTAAAAGAGCATGTGTACAAGCGACAAATACTCGTTTACACTTTTGTTTCTTAAGAAATTCTGTAGCTTTGATTATACTTCCTCCTGTGCTAATCATATCATCAACTAAAATCACGTCTCTACCTACTACTTTATCAAGACCCTCAGTTTTAATTTTGACTTTACCGGTTTTACGATCACGCTGTTTTTTAAGTGCAATAAATTCAGATTTAAATTCATGAGCAAATTCTTTTGCCCTCTCTTTTCCTCCTTGATCAGGCGAAACAACTAGAGGATTTCTAAGATTTATTTTTTCGAAATATTTGACAAGATCAGAAATAGCTGATATATTTTCAGATTTTATTTTAAAGTGTTTTAATCCAATTTTACTATGAATATCTACAACTATAATTTTGGAGGCTCCTGCTCCCTTGAATAACCGTCCAAGTACCTTCATTGTTACGATTTCTCCAGGCAGGAATTCTCTATCTTGCCTAGCATATCCCAGATAAGGAACCACTACTACTACTTCAGTAGAGTAATCATTTGCCTTTGAAATTAGGGATAATGCTTGAATCAGATTTGAATCAACTGGTGGATATATTGATTGAACTACGATTGTTTTACTCTTTGAAAGCTTTCCCTTGAGAGTTATTTTACTTTCTCCATCTGGAAAATTTTTTACTTCTGATTTTACAAGATTAGCCTTTAGTTTTTTTGATATTTTTTTTGCTAAATCTTTTGAAGAATTACCAGCAATAAGATTAATCAACAAATGATCGTGTTGTTAGGGGATTCTTAAGTTTTGAGAAATAAAATCTATTCATCTCCTTCTCCACGACCAATATCTCCAAGTCCATATTTGTCAATTACCTGATTTCTATCCTGATCCTTTTGGCTAATTTCTTCATATTCTTTCTTTTCATCACCTTGGTAAACAGTTCTAATTGGCCATGGAATTCTAATGTCATACCTCTTGAATTCTTCATACATGATCATTCTAAGATCTGTTTTAGTTTTGAATTGAGCTCCATAATCTCTAACATATATCCACATTGTAAAATCTAGTGCAGAATCATTAAAATCATTAAATCTAACAACAGGTTGACTTATGTCTACATGAAGGTCTTTATCGCATCCACAACTTGGTTTATTTTTATCTAGATATGGACATCTATTTTGTCTAACTAGATGTTGCCCTTTTACATTAACAATTTCTTTCATTCCTCGTTTTCCAATTTTAACAAGAATAGACGCAACTTGTTGAGGGTTATTCAGATATGAAACTCCTACCTTTACTATCGCTGGGACCAACTTATTTTCTTTAGTATAGTTGATTATCTGTGCATTAACCAAGTGTCTTGTGGGAATCACAGCAAGAGATTCATGTAATGCATCTCTCACATAGGTAACTCTAGGCGTGATTTTGTGCACATATCCATTATATCCCGTATCAAGTTGAACTCTATCTCCTTCTTGGAAAATCTTATCTTTTCTAATGGCCAAATATGCAAAATAATTTTGCATTGTCTCTTGTAGTGCTAAACCTATTCCAATTGCAAATCCACCTGTTGCAGTTGCTAATACAAACAAATCAACTCCCCACCATGCAACTACTCCAAGGATTGTAGCAACAAAAATTCCAATTGGTATTACTTGTTTTGCTGATTTTGGAATTCCTTCTCTCTTTTTCCTTGCATAACCAACTGGTCTTGAGCTAGGAATTATTGGTTCAAATCCATGAGTTCTCTTCTCTTCTCTCCAAACATCTATTGGAAAAATTTCATCAGGTTTTGCACCTGGCTTTAGTTTTCTTCCAGATTGATTATTTCCAGTTATACAATTTTTATAATATTTTTCATATTTTGTTCTCTCAGATTTTTTCCATTTCTCAAATGGATTTTTAACTAATTTTGCATAACTGCCAATTGGATTGCCTTTTGTAGTGCGAAATTGTTCAAGATATTGCAAACCTTCTTTAGTTTTGAGATGTTTTTGGAATTCTTCCTCTGGTATTTCATCTACAGTTACTTTAGGTGGCATCCATTTGTACAACTTGTGAAATAAATCTCCATCATCATCTGAAAATCCTCGAAAGTCTAACCATCCTTCAAAATCTTCTTTTTCAAGAATTGATTTGTCTCGTTTAGTAAGTGCTATTGGAATTAAATGAGAAACAGTGTATCCAATTACTAAAATATTGAAGGTGTTGAGAATTTTTGCAAAAGTTGCTTCTGGAGATAAATCCCCCGAAATTTCAATTTCCTGCTCAAAAATGGCAGATGTTTGTATGTATGCATTAGTAGAGGTAATAAGGGCAATTGCAAAAAACGGTAAAATGGCTCTACGAACAAATCTTGAAAAATGTGGTCTTGT
>JAUWQG010000107.1 GCA_030611185.1 Nitrososphaerota archaeon | reverse complement strand
AAATTCATTTTTTTTGCCAAATCTAAAGAAATTTGAAATGTTTGACCAAAAAAACTTCCAAGTGAAAATGAATCTAATGATTTATCTGGAATTTTGCTGATATTAGTTGAAAATAATCTGAAATCTTCCTTTTGAGTTTTTATTCTAGTTTTAAAAATTAATTCCATCATTAATTTACTTAGGTCACCATCTATTCTTCCTTGAATTGATTCTAAAATTCTACTGAGTTCTATTTTATCTTCTTTTGATAATTTTGTCATGGTAATAATTTCAAAGAGTGATGGGTCTTAAATTTTATTTTTCAGGCTGTTTTTTTGATTTTTTATATTCTTTTGATTTCTCTCTTTTTCGTTTTAACTCTAAATCCAATATGAGGTAAGTTTTACCTGTTTCACATAGTTTCATTTCTCCACTTCGCTCATCATGAACTGATTCAACTGAGCCGTCATCTAGCAACTCTCCCACAATTTCCCAAGATCTTTCTTGTGAAATTTCAAATTTATAGGACAAAGTAGAGACCTTGGTATAGTATCCATTTTTTGAATTCCTTAGGACAAAATCTTTAATCCTCTCTTCAGTTGTTTGTGATTTTGGTCTTCTTGTAGACTTTCTAAATGGTTTTTTGTTAAACGACACTTGTTTTATTTTTAATTTCCTAGTATTTTAGGGGTGGGTTTTCCAATTTCATATTCTGGTTTAGAATTTATTTTTCAAATTTGAATCCTTTTTTATTATTCAACTAAACCTCTTGTTATCCTATTGTAACGTTTTAACAATCATCTTAGTATAGATTCATGACTTTAGGCCAATTGACTTCATTTTTAAAAATAGCATAAATCTTAAATCTCTACAACTATCCAAGTAGACATGCCCACTTTAGAAGAAGTTCGAAAAATATTAGATGATAATGCTATAGCATCCAAAGTAATTCCACCAAACCCTCAATTGGATTGGATTTTAATTTGTGAAAAATTTAATGGCTCTAAGTTGGGGGTTGGAATTGCACATCTAAAGGGAATTAATACAACTGAATTATTTTTGCATATGAATCTAGGAGAAGATGTTAAACAAGCTTTCATGAAAAATAATTTTCATAATGATTTTATGAATGAGTTTGACATCGTTACCAAAGCACTACCACATGTGTCTGTGATGATTTCTCCTAATCTTAAAACCATGAAAGCTGTATCAATTATTAGAAAATTATATGGGGACATTACCCCCCAACAGCTTCTTGAATCGGCAAACAAAATACTTGAAACCGTGGGTTTAGTTTTAGCACTGATACGAAAGCACGGAAATTTATCCTCAAATGAAGTTGTTCAGCAAGACTCTAGTTTTTATGCCTAGATCTAATTTTTTGTAAAAAATAAACTTCAAAACAATCCTTCAGAAACGATTTCTTCCTAATATACTCATTTTATGCCTAAAACAGAGTGATTGTTATAAATTACATGAGTTTACCAAAGAAAAAACATGACGCAAACCAAGCCTATAATAGACATAGTTAATGTTGTAGCCTCTGCTACTATTGACCAAAAACTAGATCTTAACGATATCACTAAAAAATTTCCAGATGTGGAGTATCATCCAGAACAATTCCCTGGAGCAGTATTTAGATTAAAAACTCCAAAAACTGCAACCCTTCTTTTCACTTCCGGAAAAATGGTATGCACTGGTTCTAAATCCGAAGAAATGGCAGTAAAAGCTGTAAACACCGTAGTTCAAAAATTAAGAAAAGGCGGAATTAAAATTAAAAAAAATGCAGTTGTTACTGTTCAAAATATTGTATCTTCAATTAATCTTGGGGGTAAAGTTCATTTAGAAAAAGCTGCAAGAACATTACCAAGAAGTATGTATGAACCAGAGCAATTTCCAGGTCTGATTCATAGAATGCTTGATCCTAAAACAGTAATTCTTGTATTCTCATCAGGAAAACTTGTTTGTACCGGTGGGAAAACAGAAAAAGATGTTTATCGTTCAGTTAATCTTCTTCACAGTTTACTGGAAGAAAAAGATCTTATGATTTATGACTAAATCATAACATCCAAAATATCATCTTACAATTCATACCTTTATCTTAAATTCAGAAATTTAAAAAACTAAATTATTGATCAGTTTACAAAAAATTTTCTTATACTAATTTACATATCCATGTTTTGGTCGATTTTCAGACCTTTGTATCTATTTCTTATGGTAACTTCTGTAACATTTGCAGCCTCTGCAATATCTCTTTGAGTAATGTCCTCCCCATTTTTTACACATGATAAGTATAATGCAGCAGCGGCCAAACCCATTGGGTCTTTTCCAGCTGACTCTTCATGCTCTTGAGCTATTTTTAGTACTTTGGTTGCATAACGTTTTGTCTTCTCGGTAATTCCAAGTCTACTTGCAATTCTTGCAACACACTGAACTGAGTCAACTACTGGCATAACTAATTCTAATTCTTTAACTAGTAATCTGTAACATCTTGCAATATCTTTTCGTTTGATGTTACCAGCTTCGCCAACATCTTTTAGTGTTCTTGGTGTTTCTGTATCTCTACATGCAGCATAAAGTGCAGCTGCAATTAAAGCAGAAATTGATCTCCCTCTGACCAATCCTTTTTCCAAAGCCTTACGATAGATGTAAGCTGCCTTTTCCATTACAGCGTCTGAAATTGCAAGTTTGTCTTTTAATCTGTTTAATTCACTGAATGCTTGTCTAAAGTTTCT
The DNA here is from genome assembly GCA_030611185.1 of Nitrososphaerota archaeon. Lineage (GTDB taxonomy): Archaea > Thermoproteota > Nitrososphaeria > Nitrososphaerales > Nitrosopumilaceae > Nitrosomaritimum. Next base: position 1,326 of record JAUWQG010000107.1, on the reverse strand, counting down.
GTCTACGGGTTCATGTACTTGGCTTCTACTATCCCAAGTTCTTAATCTTTCAATAGTGCTTTTCATAGATGCTGTAAGAGGTTTTCCAGAAGCATCTTTGTTTATGGGATTGATGATTGTTGCCAAACCCATATCGTGCATGGTAAGTGATGTGGGGGCTCCTGTTCTTGCTCTATTGCCACTTTCATCTTGTGTAAATGCTCTCCATTCTGGACCTGATTCTTGTGATTTTTCAGAAACCACAAAACCACATTTACTGCAAAATCTTTCCCCAGTGGTGTTATCAGTAACCATTTCGTTTTTACCACATCGGGCGCAAGATTCGCCTACTTGTGAATTTGCTCTAACCATGAACTTCAGGAATAACTTCTTTTTATCGTTATAAATAGTGAGGGAAATTATTCATGGCTATTCTCTATGGAAATTATGGCGAGCCTGAATTTAGGGAAAGCAAGCAAGTTTGATGCTCCTTTTGCTTCAGTCCCTTTGGGGGATACGTCGAAGACACCAAACCAGCAAACAGTCTTGCTTCCTAATTTTGATATTATCATGTATTTTCAAAAATTCTTAAAATTAACTAGGTTTTTTTAATTAATCAAAATGGATCAAAAAATTGATGCTCTATGCCTGGGATTGACTTTTTTATTTCGTCCATAACGGGAATTTGTTCACAATAAACATACAATTTTTTTTAATCAATATTGAGAAATTAATATGAGTCATCACGTTTGACGGCATTCCTACGTTTGCCTTAACCTACCATTCCCCAGAATTCACCGCCGTCAAACAATTATCATTCTTTTTAAAAAAACAAAATATTTTTCACCTACAGTACACCATAAAAAACTCTTGATAATAACATGTAAAGGCTCAAAGAAAAATGGTATTGTTGAAAAGTGTAACTTTTTGTATGATGGTAATTGGGGCGATAGCAAGATAGTAGACCATCAAATATTTCATGAATCTACACAAAACAAAAATTCTTTTTGGTTAGGATTTGATACATCCCTTTCTTTAGGAAAATTTAGTGGCCGTGATGGAAAATAAATTGATTTTCATTTAATTTTTCTGGTTTAATTAAATATTTCAGATTTTTTTTAAGATTATTTTGTATTATGAAGTTTAGAATATGATTATAATACAAATTTTTTAATCTATATTTTATTCCTGCACGATAAATATATTATTAACAAAAATTAGATGCAAAAGGTATAATTAAATTATAAAATCTGAGTATACTATGAACAAATTAATCTCTTTTGACAATAACAGAACCTATGAAGATTTCAAAAAACAAATTCCAATAACAGTTCAACCTCTTTTTGA
>JAUWQG010000002.1 GCA_030611185.1 Nitrososphaerota archaeon | reverse complement strand
AGTAAAACATGAAAAGTGCAGCAACTGCAATCAAAATAAAGCTGACAAATCCATAACCTGATCTTTGAGTCATTACATAAATTATTCCTAGAAAGAGAATTATCATTATAGGAATTACAAAATTTAACGATTGTTCATTAGAATACGTTCCCTTATAGCTTGACAAACAGAAGGAAACTCTCTTTGCCAAATATAAAGTATCTTTGGTTTTTATTGTCAAACACTATGACTGATTTGTTGTCTGATGAAAAAAACCCAGATAAACTAACCTCAAAAGAAATTATTCTAAAGGGCACGGCAATTGCACTTTTTGTAATCATTCCATCTCTTTCCGCATTCTTTTTATCTTGGAAAATTTTAGATGATCTTCTACAGGCTGCCATAATAGGGGGAATAGTTCATTTTATTGCAATGGGATTTTCTTTGAAAATATCAAAAAAATTCTTTGCAAAAAAGCGATATTAGTAATCACCCTTTATTTATCTGAAATTCTAATCAAAAAATCATGGATACAAATCTAATTGAAGAAAAACTAATTTCAGAAATTAAATTAACCTCCATACAAGCTAAAACATTTCTTTTGATTACGTGCTATGGTCAAATGAGCAGTTCTCTAATTGCAGAAAAACTAAATATTTCAAAAGATCTTGCATTAAAAACTGCAAATGATCTAATGGCCCTTGGTGCCTTTATTGATATTTCTGAATCAGACTTTGAGGCCATGCATCCAAGATTTACAGCTGTCAATATGTATAGAAGATTATGTGAAAGAGAAAATACTGAATTTAAGCGAAACAAAATAGTTGATAGTATAGGTGTAATACTTGAAAAACCTTACGAGGATGCAAGAACTAAATAATGCTAGGAATTGCTGAACAACATTGAGTATTGATACTGAATCTTGCAAACATCAGCCCGTTTACTTTGGGGTGATAAATATTAACATTGACGAGAAAACAATAGGTTCAGTTGATGTATGGAGGTGTGCTGTCTGCAAAAAGAAATTTTGTGAGGAAAAACAATTAGGTATTGAAGAAATAGCTGAGTTGGTGGGCATGCCAAAAATAGACTCTGATGCAAAATGGGCAGTAACAATATGTAAACTTCAACAAGGAAAATACAAATGGAAATTAGTAAAGTTAAAAGAAAATGGTGAAATCAAGCACGAATGTTTAGATGAAAATGTTATTACATTAAATATTAAGGATTACAAAGTTGAGGATGAAAATCATCGGAGCTTTCTAATAGATGATAATGTCAACAAGGCAGTAGAAATTTAATTATAAAAATGAATCTTAAAGTTAGCATCAACAATATTCACGGAAGCCAAATGGCGGCAAAGATTAATGGAAATTTTACTATTGATGATCATTCTTTTCGATTCACTGCTATTGCTTTTGGTAGAATTGGAGGACAAAACATTGGAGCTAAAATCTCAAAAACCACTGAAAAAGAATTAGAATCCTTTGGCTATGATGTTGATGATGTGATAATGAATTTACAAAAGAATCTTTTGCAAGGTGATCTTTCTCTTCCTGAGGGATTGAAGCGAGAATCTTTTGTCGATGACTAAAATTCAGCCTCTTCTAAGGCTTTGGCGCAAGTACATCTTCTTGTCGTAGGAATCATTTCAATCAAATCCTCGAGAATTTTTTTTGTTTTATCAACATTTTTACCGAGTGTTTCTAGTACTTCTTTAGCAGTAACGGGTTTTTCTGCCCATACATCATAATCAGTTACCGTAGAAATTGATGCATAACACATTTGAGCCTCTCTTGCAAGCTGACATTCAGGAACTAAAGTCATTCCAATAATATCTGCATCTAACGTTCTATAGAATTTTGATTCTGCCTTAGTTGAAAATCTTGGACCCTCAATGCATACATAGGTGCAATCTTTGTGAATATTATCTCCTTGACTATCTACAACTTTTTTAATTGATTCTTGTAATTCTGGGCAAAAAGGATCTGCAACTGAGATATGAATTACTCTTCCCTCTTCAGAAAAAGAACCTACTCTTGTTTTGGTAAAATCTACAAATTGGGTTGGTAAAGCAAAATGTCCGGGCTCTATTTTTTCTTTCAAACTCCCAACAGCAGATGGGGCAATAATTCTTGAAATTCCTAATTTCTTGAACGCCCAAATATTTGCCCTATAATTTATCATGTGTGGTGGAATAGTGTGTTTTTTCCCATGTCTAGGTAAAAAAGCAATTTTCCTTCCATTGAACATACCAACTGTAATGGAATCTGATGGTTTTCCATATGGTGTATCAATTGTAACTTCCTGAGGATTCTCAAGCAAACCTGAATCATAAATTCCAGTCCCTCCAAAAATTCCAATTTCTACGTCTTTTTCCACTAGTATTTCACCAGTGATTTACATTTGTATTTGTTAATCCCTTTGATTCCTTCTAATTCTGTTAATTCAATTATGAATGCAAAACCAATAATCTTTCCCCCAACCTTTTCAATTAATTTTGCAGATGCTTTTGCAGTTCCTCCTGTTGCAAGTAAATCATCACAAATTAAGATCCTCTGACCTTCCTTGATTACATCTTTTTGAATTTCAATCGTATCTTTACCGTATTCAATTTTGTATGATAACTTTGTAGTTTTTCCAGGTAATTTTCCTGCCTTTCTGATCATAATCATTCCTTTGTTGTATCTAACAGAAAGAATACTTGCTAGTAAAAATCCTCTAGATTCAATTCCCGCAAACAAATCTATTTCTTTAGGATGAAAAAACTTTGTAAACTCATCGGCAATATATGATAATGCAGAAGGGTCCTTCAAAATAGGACTGAAATCTCGAAATAATATTCCTTTTTTAGGAAAATTTGGATATTCTGAAATTTTATCTTTAAGATTCATGATTTCTCCAAAATTAAGCGAAATAAAATTGTTTGAAGTTATTTTACCTCATAGGTTGTTTCAGCAGTGTTAAAAGCATCACTTACTTTGAATGTATAAATCCCAGGTTCAATTCCTGGAGGGATTATCCAGGGTTGAATCAACTTCCCTTCATCTGATGCAGGGAATGATAATTTTTCAATTATTTCTCCGTCATCTGAAACAACTTCAATAGTCACTAATTGCTCAGCACCTAAAACTCTAATGGTGATAATTTTTCCTACGCCTGGAATTTCCTCAGCATCTTCTACTGATATCACCAATCCTTCTACAGAAACTGAAGTTACCTCTATTTCTATGGTGTTAAAATTTGAACCACTTTTAACGTTGATTTTCCACGTACCTGGGATTGCTTCAGAAGGTACTCTAAAGGAATCATCTGTAATTTTTCCATTTTTATCCGAGTAAATTTGTTTTACTTTAACTTCATTTTCGTTAGGATCTATCAGAGATAATGTGAGTAGAATATTTGAATTAGTATCACCTAAAACTAATATTGATTCTCCTGGTTCATAACTGAGTTTAGTGGTACCAATACTGATATCCCCTGATCCTGTTTGAAGACCAATTGTAAAAGATTCAGTACTTTTTGCAGTTCCTTTACTAACTACTGCGGAATAAATCCCTGAGGAATATCCCTCAAGATCCAAAGTGTAAATGCTTCTTCCATCTGCTTCTAAGGTTATTGAAATGGCTTCTCCTTTTGGTTTGTCTGATGGATCAAGTATCAACAAACTAATAACTTCTGATGGCTTTCCTGTAAGTGTGATTGTTGCATCCTCTACAGTCTTATAATTTAGCTTATCAAATTCTAGATTTATTGGAATTGACGGAAGCTCTCCTAATCCTACATAAATAAATTCTGTATGTTTACCTTGAGTGGCAATTAACGTCCATGTTCCTTCCTTATCCACATTGGCCATTGTACTATACTCAAATTCAACAATTCCTGTGTTATTTACCTCAAATATATCTGAAATTTTTTCATCACCTAAAGGATCTTCTAGAATTATTTCTATTGGTTGATTCGGTAATGCTGTTCCATTATATTTTAAAGTCTCACCTGGTTCAAATTTTAAATTTGTCGGAGCTATTACAATTACTTTTGAAGATTCTACTACCCATGTTCGTGTGATACTATCTCTACCATCTGTAATTTCTGCGCTGTATTTCCCGAATGGGCTATCAAGAGCAATTATTATTGGTTCAGGAAGTTCCCAAGTCCCCTTTGCGTCAACCTCTGCAGTCCTGGTCCTGATTACTTCGCCGTCTTGAAAACTAATTGAGGCAGTTATGGCACTTCCTGGTTGTGCAGTTCCTGATATCTCCAAAAAGTCTCCTCTGTAAATGACCTCTGGCAATCCTTTAAGAGTTAATTTCACAATATCTCCCGAAGGTAAACTAGTTCCTTGATCATCTAATCTTAGACTAATTGATTTTTCTTCTCCGCTTTGGTCTTTAACAATAAAATCTATTCTCTCAGTTTTTTGATTTTCTGGAATTTGAAAAGTAGTCATAAAGTGACCATTGCTATCAGTATCAAACAAACCTATTTTCTTGGAATTTATGGAAAATTCAAATTGTTGAGATGGACCAAATTCATCTCCTGTAACTCGAATAGATCCTCCTGCATTTGGTTTGTCTGGAATTATTCTAAAGGAAGAATTTTCTAGAACTCCTTTGACTATATTGGGTGATATGATTGTACTTTCTCCCAAATCTTTGGCAATAGATTTCCCAATTTCTATCTGTTCACTTTTTTTATCTAGGGCTTTCCAATTAATTCCAGGCTTTGATTCATTTGTTTTAACTCCAAATTTGACAGATTCTCCTTTCTTAACTGGTTCAGTTGTTGTAAAAATAATTACTCCTTGTGGTGTTCTTTCACCAATCCACCCATTTTCAGTTTTAAAAGACTCAAAATTATAATCACTGCTGAGCCATATTCTAAAAGAATCAACTTCTTCATTTCCTTCATTTGTAACCTCTATGATTGTACTTTTCTCAAACGCTATGCTTTTTACAATTACTTCATCTACAGCATATGATTCAATTGGAATTGATATTACTGATAAAGTGAATATCAAAATTAAAGAAAGGAAAATTCCTCTCATAGAGGATTTATTCATAGATAACAACTTCTTCATCTCTCAATTAAACCTTAAAGGATATTTTTTCATTCTTGAATTTTTAATTTGAGTATTTATCATGAGAAAGCTTCTTTAATCTCATTTTTTGGGCTTTTGAAATTTATCTAAATCAATCTTGATAGCAGCATTTTGATACTGTCTTATTCTTTCTGCAATCAAGCGATACAGTGAACGGAATTGATCTTTTGTTTTATCTGAAAGAAAATCAGTCTCGCCTAGAGCAATTTTTTCACAAATATACCTTGTAATCTCTTCATTATCAAATTCATTCCAATCATCATCTTTATGCTCTTCCCAAATCTCGTTTAAATTTTCTATTACCCCCTTCTTTTTCTTAGAAACAACGTCTTCAGAGGAGAGATTAGAGTATCCCTCGTGCCTAAGTTTAATTTCATATGTTTGGTTAACTGCATGAAGATAATCCTCAAGAACAATATAATCTTCAATAGATTCTATTGTTTTTCCATCTTTTTCGAAAAATATTGTTTGAATTGGATTAAATTCATTTGATGCTAGTTGAGACGAAATTTGTTTTGATTCTTCTGTATTGTCCAATAAAATGAAGGTATTGTATCCATGATTTCTATAAAAAATCGCAAGTGGTAATACTGCATTTTTATTAAAAGCAGATACAATGTTTAGGGGGTTCATTGAAATGTTTGGATCTTGCAAAAACTTGTCAAAAGAATTCAGATACATAGAATCTGACATTGTTTCTACAATGATAACTGGTCTAGAGTTTCTACCAATTTCTCTATCTACAATTGATTCAACTATCCCTCTAGATAATCCATAAAGAATCGGTGTGAGTGTTTTATCATCAGCATTCCAATAATCATAAAATATTCTACTGAGGTGTTTTCTTTTATCTAATTCTACAACTAGCAAATTTCCTGGAGTATAATCAAAAATCATGAATGGAGAATGTGTTGCATAAAGAACTTGATTGGAACCAGCTAGGTTTCTTAAAAGATCAGAAATTCCCATTTGTTGGGTTGGATGAAGATTTCTTGCAGGTTCATCTAAAAGTAATATAGCTTCTTTTAGCTCAGCTCGTTGAGTTTCTGCAGCAAAGTTCACTATAAAGGAAAAAGTCCACTTGAAGCCCTCAGCTCTCCTGTTTAACAATCCAGTGTTTGTTACAGTTCCATCTTTGTGAACATCTGAAATTACAACACTCATAATGTTTCCTGGATTATATCGTAAATCCACATGAATAGGATCACCCTTCCATGCCGGGTTTAGCTTTTTAGTTAATCTGTTGCTAGCAGCATTAAGAAGTTTAATTGATCTTGATGGGCTATCTCTTACTTCTTCTAATTCATTAATGTCTAATTCTGCTAAATAGAACAGATTTCTAACACTTTCTGCTTTGTCAAATTCCTCTACATACTCTATTGATTCTCTTCTCTCACCTTTCTCTTCTCTGACGTATTCATTCAGATTGATATTTCCATAAATTTTCTTATAATCTGAAAAATATACGAATCTGGGATGTAATTGAGTGGAAATAAAGTTCTCAAGCGCAGTCTTTTCACTACCTCCTGAAAGTAAATTGGAAAATTGATTTTCAGGCTTTGAGTAAATTTTCTCCCATTCTTCAATTACTTTTGGATCTTGTATTGCTACGACATGAAATTGATTATTAAATTCAGCCAAATCTGCATCAAAACTTGCTTTATTCTTTGGAGGTGCATCTTCGAAGAATTTTGTATTTACTTGTATTCGAAGATGATTTGGAATAGTGTCTAAGAATTCTAACATTCGCTTGGAAAAATTTTCCCAGGAATTTAATCCTCCATCGGATTTTTCACTAATTTTTATATTTTCAAATTCATATTGAACTCCAGGTTTTTTATTAGATCTAAATAATGTAATTTTGTTTATCTCAGGTAAATTTGGAAATTTTTCTTTAATAATATTCTTCTCACTTGAGTTAAACTCAAATTCTCCTTCTGCCAATCTAATCTCTTCTTTAAGCTCTTCAAACATTTCATCACAAAGATCTAGGTCTGAGACTACTTCTTCTTTATTTAGCATGGTAAGAGCCTGCAAGATTGTTGTTTTTCCACTTTCGTTTCTTCCAACAAATGCTGCCAAGTCACCAACAGTTATTTCACCTGAATCATGAATGCAACGATATGCCCTAACTCTAAATTTTCTAAGTCGCATCTAGCGATACTTAGTTGACTACGATTTAACTCATTCGTCAAATTCATCTCAACTTAGAATTTCGCGAAATAGATATAGGGAATCGCCTATGAGAAATTAAAATGGTTAAGGGAGTAACTTATGTTGTCTATGTTTTACCTGTGGTTTTTTCTTTAATTTTTGGTTCTATAGTGATGGCAGATATTCTTCAAGAACCTGGACGTGAACTTAACTTATTGCGAATTGATTCAATTGGGGACAACTCCCATGATGAACCTTTGAAAATTATTGGATTGAAAAATCAATACTCCATTTCCGAACCGATCCAAATTCAAGTAATAGTTGATGACCAATCATTTTCTTGTGGCGATCTTTATATCACAATCTATACTTCTGGAAAAGAGAATGCAGTAACTCAGAGCGGATATTTTGAACAATGTTTTGGTGATAATCAATTTCTTCCATTAGAAGAATTCTCAGAAATTGTTGATACTCCTGGCAGGTACGAATTAGTAGTAGATATGCTTGATAAAAACCAAAAGAATAGTATAACTACAAGTGAGGAATTTACTGTTAAATAGGAATGAACTGTCTTATGATGAAAATTAATAGTTTTATTAAAAAATTGGTGATTTAATGGCAAAGAAAAAAGATAATTTAATTGCTGAAGCATCAAAAATCAAAGCTGAGATAGATGCTCTAAAGAAAAAAACTAAAATCTTAAATGCTAAACCCACCAAGGCTAAAAAATCTAAAAAAGAAGATACTAAATCAGTCAAAGCAAAAAAGACCACAAAGAAAGTAGAAGAAAAACCAGTCAAAGCAAAAAAGACCACAAAGAAAGTAGAAGAAAAACCAGTCAAAGCAAAGAAGGCAGCAGAAAAACCAGTCAAAGCAAAAAAACTAACAAAAAAAGAATTAGCAGAAATTAAACGCATAGAAGAAATAACACTAGAAGAAGAATTAGAAGAACAATTAACAGAAAATGAAATCGAAAATTTCCAAATTGAAAAAGTTGACATGGAAAGATTGACTGCACGAGTCTGTGATATTTTAGCTGAAAAAGAATCAGATGGAATGTTCCAAGGTGAACTTTGGAAAAAGCTTAAACTAACTAGCCAGGTTGGTTCACGTCTTGCATTAAAACTAGAAAGAATGGGAACAATATATCGTGAAAAACTTCTTGAAAAAGGTCGTTGGACATACAAACTAATTTTAAAGAAAACTCCAGTTAGTACTCAGTCAATTGAGAATTCTCCATGTCTTGTTTGTCAAGTAGAACAAAAATGTTCAATTGATGGAGAGATTAGTCCTAGAACCTGCCAATTAATTGAAGATTGGGTAATTGCTGAAATAAAAAAACCGTTGAAAGCTAAATGAGATTACAAGACGCAAGACGAGATTATTATAGAAATCTAGCTCACGAACAAGGTTTTCGTAGTAGATCCGCATACAAACTCAAAGAACTAAACCAATCATATCGTCTAATAGGGCCAGGATTTTACGTGTTGGATCTAGGTTGTGCACCTGGTGGATGGACACAAATAGCAGTCAAACTTTCTGGAAATAAAGGAAAGGTGATGGGGGTTGACCTATCTTATGTTGAAGAAATATCTGGTGCTCATCTTATGCGAGGCAATATTGAAGACGAATCAATTTTAGATGAAATCTTGGAATATTTTGGTCGTAAAGTTAATGCCGTAATTTGTGACCTCTCTCCGCAGGTTTCAGGAAATTGGACTGTTGATCATGCCAAACAAATTTCACTAAATTATGACTGTACAAAAATAATGGATAAGGTACTAATGCATAAAGGAAATGCAGTTTTTAAGATATTTGATGGGCAGTATTCTATGGAGTTTAGAGATTTTATAAAGAAGAAATTTGCACGAATTAATCTCACCAAACCTCCTGCTAGTAGAAAACAAAGCAGCGAATTATACTGTGTTTGTTTAGGGTATACAGGTTAATCTGAAAATACTTTAATTATTTCATTAATATTTGCATTTGTTCTAAAACCCGTTGGGCAAAATGAAGTTGGACTTGACATGAATCCATTATTTTGTAAATTGTTAATAGCATCATTCAGTTTAGGTGGCGATGATTTCATTTTAGATGCAATTTCATCTAAAGTGAAATAAATTCCAGGCATTTCTGACTCTGCCAAACATTTTTGTAACTCTTTCTCACAAGTTTTGTTTACTGTCACTTCGGGAATTTTTAAAATCATTTGCTCTACAAAATTTCTATCAAAAATTTTACCAATCCATAATTTCCCTGCGATATTATTCTGAGATCCACATAGTTCGCACAAATTAATTTTTTCAAAAACTATTTTACGATTACCACAATTTTTGCAATGAATAATATATCCGAGATTTTCTTCTTGGTCTGGTTTTTTATGTACCTTAACATATGTCCTGTAATAATGAAAATGGCTTTCAACATAAAGAGGAATAATTTCTAATCCTAATCGTCCTGCAACCATTCTAAGACACCCGAGAATAAGTCTAATTGCAATTTCATTTCCATATTCCGTTCTTATTGGAATTCCTCCATATTTTCTCTGACAGGCATTTTGAAAAAGTCCATTTAATACCTGCAAATCCGTGGCTGTACAAGATAATACCCCCCCATGCATAGTGGCCCTTAGACCGCAGTCAAAAAATTCGACTGGAGATCCAAATGGATCAATATCTACCATAGATCCACGACTGCCTTTTTTTGAGTGCTTACTGAAAAATCTACAAATCTCGTCTTCAGAAAATTCTATATTTTCTAAATTATTTAATTTCCCAGAATATTTTGCTAATTCCAAAGCGGAAGGGTTTAAGTCATTTATTATAACATTTTCAGCTTTTAATTCATTTGCAACACGCAATCCTCTTGCTCCAATTCCTGATAATCCTTCCAGAAATATTTTTGGACCTTCAAAATTTTTCAAAAATGCCCCATATGCAATAATTGAAAAATCCCTACTCAAACTTGCTTTAGGGTTAAAAAATGCTGGTTTTTTTGGAGGTACTGTATCAGTAATAGATTTTTTTGGAACCATTAATTTTGTTTGACCTTCTATGATTTCTTCAAAAGAATCTTTTGTTATTTGCAATGATCATTCAAATTCTATTGGATGTATAATGGTTTAATACTTGTAGTCATCGACAAAATCTGTGCAAATTTGTGGTGTTGATGATGCTGGAAGAGGCTCAATGTTAGGACCTCTCGTTATTGCAGGTGTATCTTTAGATAAAAAAAATATTCGTAAACTTTCTGCATTAGGTGTTAAAGATTCAAAAAAACTCACAGCAAAAAAAACGTGAAGAACTTTACAAAAAAATAATTTCTCTAGTGGATAATTACTATGTTGCAAAAATATCCCCAAAATCTATTGATACTAGTGTAGCAAAACATGGTTTGAATCATCTTGAGGCAAAATACATGGCCAAAGTAATAACAAAACTTGATCCTGATACATCTTTTGTTGATTCATGTGATGTAAATCCAAAACGATTTGGAAAAGAAATTTCCAGATTATCAAATAATAAAAAAATTCGATCTTATCACCACGCTGATTCTAGGTTTGTGGTAGTTTCTGCTGCCTCCATTATAGCCAAAGTGACACGAGATAGGGCAATTATTCGCCTCCAAAAAGATCATGATTTAGGTAGTGGATACCCTTCTGATACTAGAACAATTAGTTTCGTAAAGAAATACTACAAAAAGCAGAAAACTATGCCTAATTTTGTACGTAAAAGTTGGAAACCTACTAAAAAAATTATTGATAAAACCTATCCTTGAAATTTAGCAATTACAATAGCATGATCCTTATCGTATGGATGAAGATCAATTGATTGTAAAATCTCAAAATTTTCTTTTAATTTCTGTATTTCTTCTTTAATGATTTGTTTTGGATGTTTTGTCACATCTATACTTCTAGTCTTAATTACCAAAAATAAGTAACCCTTTTTTTTAAGATACATTTTGCAGTTTGTAATTGCGATTTCAGTTTGATCCGGTTGTGCAATATCTACATATGCAATGTCCACTTTACCGAAAACAGAAAAATACTCTTTAGGTTTTCTTGCATCCTGTAAAATTGGGATAATATTTTTTCTGTATGTTGCTACTCTGTCCAAAAAATCTCTTGCCACTCTACTCGAGTGCTCAACACCAAAAATAATCCCACTTGGTCCGACGATATCTGAAATGTGACTGATAGTGGTTCCTGTAGATACACCAAGATACAATACTGTAGATTTGTTTTGAAACGGGAAAATGTCTAGCCCATTCATAATTGATGCAGCCAATTTACTTCGAAATGGTTCCCAAAGCCTGTATTCTATTCCTTTTTTTGTAATTAATTTTTCTTTGTAAACTTGATTTCCTTTTACTAAATTTTCAGTGGCTAACTTACTCTGTCCTTCTGATTTTATCCAGAAAAATTCTTGGCTACCTTCTTCCAAGCTTTTTTCTCTTTTTATTCTTATTTTGTTTTGAACTACCTTCTCTGCGAGATTTATTTTCGTTTCTTGAAGAATCTCTATTACTTCTAGAGAATCCTCCACTTCTTCTATCGAAATCTCCTCTATCTTGCCTAGGAGAATCATATCTTCTTGGTTCTCTTTCTGGAGCAGTTTCATATTTTTTACCAATTTCTTTTACTCTAACATTAAGTTTTTCAAGAAGAGTTTCATTAATGCCTTCTCCGTAAACATCCACTCTCGCTGCTATCACCGCTTTGGCTGCAATTGCTCTTGCAATTTTCCCTCTTTGCCATCTAGGTGCTGCATGCACCAGTGTATGTTGAAATAATAATCCGTGTTTTGGTGGTTGAGCTCCGGTTTTTAATGCTCTAAACAATGCTTTTTCTGCTCCGATTACCTGAACAGTACTTGCAGGCATTGATGCAAGTTTTGTTAAACTACCTGCTCTTCCAAGAATTCTTGCACCTACTGCTGTTCCAAGTATTGCTGAAATATTTGGCGCTACAATATCCATCTCTGACTCTACATGTTCTTCTAGATTTTTTCTGAGTTCATGAAGATCTAGCATTTGTTTGGCCATAGATTGAACAATCTCTAAATTTTCCTCCGAAATATCTCCGCCCCTACTTTTTGATGCCACCAAAGATAACATTTCTACTTTAGAATCAGGAAATCCTGCGTCCTCAAAAATTTTTTTTGTTAAAGATTCACGTTTTCCTGCAAGAACAATCTGTGCATATCCGTTAATACTATCAATCACATTTTCTAATTCTGGGAAATGTAATCCGTACCATTCCCTTAATCTTGAGCTAAGGGCATTTGCAATTTTATCAATTTCATCAAGTGAATTAATTGCTTGAATGATATGTAGATCTGGACTTTCTGATATTTTGGTAACTTTTGAGGAGGATAAACCTATGGCAAACTCTCTTAATTTATTGAGAACTTCTGGTATGTTTTCAGCAAATCCTGAATCTACAATAATTTGTGGTTTGGAGGTTTGAATTTTATCTAATTCCTCCTCTTCCATTATCTGTGCATCAATGGAATTTTTTTTTAGAACATTAACTAAAGATGAGTCATTTGTTGAAACTCCTCGCTGAAGTGAACTCAGATAATTAACTAAATCGTATAATTTGGTTTCTTTATTTTTCACCGAAAGATAATCCTTTACTGGGTCTGAAAATGGAAATGCTTTTTCAAGTTTCTCTTCATTGAAAACGGAGATTCCAAACTCTGTTAAAATTACAGAATACATGACTAGTTGATTCAAAGTCTCCTTTAAAAAAGGTAACAGCTAAGATCTGACTCAACTATTATATTCGAATCAACAGATATGATTCAAAGTGGAAACCAGTTTAATTACTTCAGTGGGTCAAATTCACCTAGAACGTCCAGTAATGCTTGCATCTGGAATTTTGGGAATTTCTTTAGATGTTTTTAACAGAATTTATCGTTCTGGTGCAGGAGCGGTGGTTACAAAGTCTCTAAGCAAAGAGCCTTGGGAGGGATACTCAAATCCAACTATTTTCAGTGTGGGTGGAGGTGGATGGATAAACGCCGTTGGCCTTTCAAATCCTGGAGCGCCAAATTTTGCAAAAATGATAGAGAATAACAAAGATGTTCCAATAATTGTAAGTCTAGTTGGTTCAATCCCGGAAGATTTTGAATTTATGGTAAATGAATTTACCAAATGTAATGTTGCTGGTTATGAATTAAACCTGTCATGTCCCCATGTTGCTAAAGTGGGTTTAGAAGTTGGAGATGATCCAGAATTAGTTAAAAAAATAGTTAGCATTGTAAAAAAATCTACAAATGTTCCAGTAATTGCAAAGGTTGGGTTGGGTACTACAAACTATTTAGATACAGTGGGTATTGCCATTGATTCTGGGATTGATGCAATAACTGCAATTAATACAGTTAGAGCAATGGCAGTCGATGTTAATACTCAAAAACCTATTCTAAGTAACAAATTTGGGGGACTTTCTGGAACTCCTATCAAACCAATTGCCCTTCGTTGTGTTTATGAAATTTCATCAAAATATAATATTCCTATTATTGGATGTGGTGGCATATCTACTTGGGAAGATGCAGTTGAATTTCTCCTTGCAGGTGCATCGGCTATTCAAATTGGTAGTGCAGTGGGAGATAGATGGGTTGATGTTTTCAACGAAATCAATAACGGAATACTACAATACATGGAAAAAAAAGGAATTTCAAGAATTGAGGAGATGGTAGGACTTGCAAAGAAATCATAATCATACAACGATTTGTAAAATTGAGAAAGTAATTGATGAAACTCCAACAGTTAGAACTTTAGTGTTCTCTGATGAATTAATGTCAAATGTTCTACCTGGACAATTTGCTATGGTCTGGATTCCTGGGATCAATGAATTACCTATGAGTGTAATGATATCTCAAGAAGCAGGAAAGGCAGCCTTTACAGTTAGAAAACATGGACCTGCATCAACTGGACTGTTTAATCTAAAGGAAGGACAACAACTTGGAATTAGAGGTCCTTATGGCAACTCTTTTGATTTAAAACAAGGAAAACTTTTGCTTGTCGGTGGCGGAACAGGTCTTGTTCCTATGATGAGGCTGCTGACTTTTGTGAAACCAAATGATGATGTAACTCTCCTAATTGGGGCAAAAACAAAAGACGAAGTCTTTTTTGAATACTTGGCAAACAACTTGTTGAAAAACAATCCTCACAGGGTAATTGTAACCACTGATGATGGATCCTATGGTGAAAAAGGTTTTGTTACTGAAATGGTAGAAAAATTAGTCAACCAAAGTAAATTTGATGGTGTGTATACTTGTGGTCCCGAAAAAATGATGTTCAAGACAGTTCAACTTGCACATTCAAAGGGTTTGTTTGTGCAAGCCAGTCTTGAGCGTATGATGAAATGTGGCGTGGGAATTTGTGGAAGCTGTTGTGTGGGTGAAGATT
This sequence comes from Nitrososphaerota archaeon, assembly GCA_030611185.1. Classification (GTDB taxonomy): domain Archaea; phylum Thermoproteota; class Nitrososphaeria; order Nitrososphaerales; family Nitrosopumilaceae; genus Nitrosomaritimum. Next base: position 11,283 of record JAUWQG010000002.1, on the reverse strand, counting down.
TAGTTTGTAAAGATGGAACAATTTTTGATGGAGATCATCTTTTATCTAACAAAGAATTTGGTTATTTTTACAGAAATAAGGCTGGAATTTTAGAAAATTATTAGATTTGACCAGCAAGGTTTAAAATAAATCACGAAATTATTGCCGTGAAGGGTATGGGTACTCCAAAAATTGTTTTAACAGCTGATCGAACACTAATGTCACCATACCGTGGTTTGTCTTTGGCTACTTTTTTCGGGTGTGCTCCAGCAATAGATCCTAATAGGGATAAAAACAGCTTTTGGTACAAAATTCTAAAAAATCAAGTTACTCCAAAAATTCTCTTTGATTTTATCTGTAATTACATTCCTCACACAAATGGTGTTGCCAACTTTGCTCCTTATGGATTAAGAAAACTCGAAGCAGGTTTACTAAGAGATGGTTTTCGTAGAGATGAGGTCGTCGTAGCTCACCCAGATCATATTGAACAATTCATTGGTCCTGACACTGAGGTAGTTGGGACATATGAGATGGATCCACTTGGAATGGGTCCTGTAACTATGACTTTTACTTATGGTAGAAAGCAAATTTCCTATGATGAATTATACAACACAGAATTACATCATAGAATTAAAGCTGCTAAAGAAAAAACAGGAAGTAAAGCTAAAGTAATTTCCGGGGCATCTGGAACTTGGCAATATAATTACGACCCTGAAAAAATCGAAGAGTTTGGAATTTATGCTATTTTGGAAGGAGAATTGGGAGGCATTGCCCCAGAAATAGATGGACATGCTGGTAGATTCTTCAACTATTTGATTAACGGTGATTTTGAAAACATGGATCCCTTCAGAAAACGAAGTGATTTCAAGGTAAACATAAAAGAATTTGAAAGAAACGGCAAAAAGATTCATGGACGATTTGTTAATTTTTGGGACAGACCTGAACTAGAGGAAATTCCAGACATCATAGAACCTAGCATGCATGGAATGGTTGAGGTAATGCGAGGATGTGGTAGAGGTTGTAAATTCTGTGATGTAACTTTAAGATCATTGCGATACTATCCTCCAGAAAAAGTTGTAAAAGAAATAGAAGTAAATATGAAAAAAGGTGGCTCTACATCAGCATGGATACACAGCGATGACATCTTTGTTTATGGACTGGATCCTAGAACTTCAAAAGGAAGGGAGCCAAACCGTGAGGCCTTGGAGGAACTCTTTACGGCTATCATGGCAACAGGAGTGAAGCATACTAATCCAACACACGGTACCCTTGCAGGTGCTATTGCGGATGAAAGACTAATTCCAAATCTGTCTAAAATTATAAAATCGGGTCCAGATAACATGACAGGAGTACAAGCTGGGTTGGAAACAGGTAGCTTGAGATTGATCGAAAAATATGCCGACAGAAAACTCGCCCCTTACCAACCTGAAGAATGGCACTGGGTAGTAAAAGAAGGTGTCAAGACATTAAATAAGGATTATTGGATTCCTGCTTTTACATTAATTATGGGTTTAGATAATGACGAAACTCCGGAAGATTCCTGGGAAACAATTCGTCTGATAAGCGAGTTAGAACATGAACAACCTGATTCAATGTTTACTACTACTGCTTTGACATTTGTTCCAATAGGCTTACTAGAACAATCCGAATTCTTCAACATTGGAAACGAAATGACTCCTGCACAATTGGGTGTTTTATACAAAACTTGGCAACACAATTTCAAATATGGCATTCAAAAATTCATGACAAAAACAGGTTCTAAAGGTCCTCAAAGATACTTCTTTAACGCATTAGCAAGAACCCTTGGCGGTGTTCCGCTAGGCGCAATGGAAAAGTATGCTAGAAGAAAAAGTAAAGAACATGAATTAGTCTTAGATAAGGTCAAAGCACAATACTGGTAATTTCCAAATACATAAATTCCATAAATAACAGGTTTAATCATGGCAACTCACGGTTCACTTACAAAGGCAGGCAAGGTTAGAGGTCAAACCCCCAAAGTAGAAGGGCGAAAGATCACTGGCACAAATTCCAGTCTTAGAAACAAGAGTAATTTTAACAAAAGATTTGTCTTGGGAAGATTTCCTGGACAAAATAAACCAGGCCAAAGAAGAAAGAGACGATAAACCTACTTCACTAGTTTAAACCATACAACTACGAACATTTACTAAAACAGCAAGCTTATAAAGTACTGGTACGGTACTATACCGTATGGAAGATTTAAGATTAGATAGTTTACCTGGTGTAGGACCTGTCTCCACAAAAAAATTAAGCGATGCAGGTGTTCACAATATAATGGATCTCATTGTTAGAGGTCCTGTAGAAATTTCAGAAATAACTGGAATGGCAAAAGATACTGCAGAAAACATTGTCAACAAAGCACGCGAACATTTAGTTGAGGGTGGATTAATTTCCAGAGATTTTGTAAGTGCTAGTGAAATCTATAAGCGAAGACAAGATATTGGCAAAATTACAACTGGTACTAATTGTTTAGATACATTATTTGATGGTGGCATTGAGACACAAGCACTCACTGAAGTTTATGGTGAATTTGGATGTGGAAAGACACAATTGTGTCTTACAATGTGTGTTCAAGTTCAAAAATCAAAAGAAGAAGGTGGGTTAGATGGTGGAGCCATATACATTGATACTGAAAATACTTTCCGACCTGAAAGAATTGTATCCATTGCAAATGCAAATGGTATGGATCCACAAAAAGTTCTTGATAATATCATTGTTGCACGTGCATACAACAGTGCACATCAAACATTAATCCTTGAAGAAGTGGGCCCTCTAATTGAAGAACACAATATCAAATTAATTATTGTAGATTCTGCAGTTGGATTGTTCCGTGCTGAATATTTGGGAAGAGGAACACTATCAAACAGACAACAAAAACTAAATCATTTTGTTCATCTATTATCTAGAATTGCAGAAACTTACAATTGTGCTGCACTTGCAACAAATCAAGTTATGGCATCTCCTGATGTATTCTTTGGAGATCCAATTCGTCCAATTGGTGGTAACGTAGTTGCACACACAAGTACCTATAGAATCTACTTTAAGAAATCTGGTAAAAAGAGAATTGCACGAATGGTAGATAGCCCTCATCATCCAGAAGAAGAAGTAATTTTTGCTTTAGGTGAAGCAGGAGTGATGGATCCAGAAGAAGCAGAAAAGAAAACAAAAAAGTCTGCTGCTAAAAAAGATACTAAAAAGACAACAAAAAAGGATGTATCTAAAGAGAAAGTTGAGATACCTGAGATAGCAAACGCTGAAGGAAATGAATTAACCACCGTTGAAACACCTGAAATAACGGAAATTGAAGATCAGGAAGTGCCAACAGTTGAGACGCCAGAGGTATTGGAACTCTCAGAAGCACTTGATGAAGAGTTTAGCGATTCAACCCCAACAGACGAATAGATACTTTTTCTCTCCTCATTAAATTATTTTTTAAAATAATTTAATTAAATTTTGTAAAAATGTATGGGGTATCTATGGGTTGATCAAATGTCCATACAGTGGGAAGAGTAATTGTTTGAATTACTTTTAAATTATTTTTTTCAATAATTGATTTCCATCCTCCTTCTGACATACTCTCAGCCATTGTACCTGGAAAATATTTTTTAGAATAAGTTCCAGCAAATGTCATGCCAATATTTTTTTTAAGATCTGGAATTGTATTTAGTTTGTCAATAATACTACTGGCCAAAATATCTCCGCCCATTTGAGCTAGACCACCAATAAAAAATACTGGATGCTCTAACTCTAAATCTGAATAATCAAATTCTACTGCATCGGCACATTTTGGATTAAAATCTATTTTCGTTGAAAAGGTAATTACTTTTTGTAAATCTACAAGTGATTCATCGACTTCAATTGAATATGTTTCTAAATCTAATATTTTTGCACAATAAGCGATGCGCCCATCTCCTGAACCAATATCTAGAACTTCTTTAAAGTCAAGATTTTTTGCCATTAGGGAAATAATGTATGCAGAAAGTATCCATGTTGGATAAAAGGGCTGGTAACTGGCCCCATTACTAATGCTGTTTAACCAATATTCGTTAATGTCACCTTCATAAACTCTACAAGAAATGTTGTCAATATTTTGTTCAAATGAATTATAGTAAATTGGATTTTTTTCGGCAAAACTGTGAAGCATCTCTAAATGTTTATCGTCTAAAGGAAAATTATTTGACTTTGAGAGTGGTATGACTTCCTGAATGTGACTATTTCCCTTATACGTCCTTGAAAATTCTTGTTTTAGTTTGACCAAATTTTTAGCCATTTCTTGAATCATTGTAAAATGTATTCAAAAGGGGGTTGATAAACTCACTGCAAATTTAATTTTTTAATTCTCTAGTTTATTGTTTAACCCATTATTGTATTGATCTACAAATTCTTTTGTGCTCATAATTTGACGTAACTCTTCATACATTTTTGCCTGATTTTCTACCACTTCTTTAGTTTTTTCAGGTTGATTTGTTGTGAAATCTTTAAGTTTTTTCTTTAAAGTTTCAATGGATTTTTTTAGGTTTGACATTAGTAGTAGGTGTAAATCTGAATCAAATTTTTCATCAATATATTTTTCAATTTCTTGTATTTTGTCTAGTAATGGATTTTCTTCTTTCATATTTTCTGTGCCTTTAAGATTTTGCCTTAAGAATTTTACAAGTGATGTGACATTAATTATTTGATAATACAATCCTATTATTTCAGATAAAGATAACTTTTCAGAATTTTTTAAAGATTGACTAAGGACATCTTCTAGTTTATTTGATTCAGAGTAGAATATGTTAGCTGTATCTGTAATTGATGTGTTACCATTTGTACTCATAAAATGTTTTTTCATATGATTTAGATAAATGTAGATCATAAAAAATATTTTTAAATAAAAAATTATCAAAAGATTTGAATTTTTACTTTTTAAGATTACACTTTTTACAAAACCATTGCATTTGGGTGTCTTCTCTGATTATCAATTCACCACATTTTTCGCAATGTTTTACTTCAGTTCCAAAACTCATGATTTAGCTAAAATAACCTCAAATTTGTCATCATCAGGATAAATTCCTTGGTTGTCAAAGAAAAGTGTTAAAATAGGGTTATTGAAGATCCAACTCAGATATGGCAACTAAGAAAACTTCTGGTCGTTCCCATGGATTTAAGCACAAATCTAGAAAGGTAATGACGAAAAAGGCCCCTAGAGGTGTGTCTTTCTTACTTAGAGAATACCATGAAGGTGAACAAGCACTTGTTATCATTGATCCTAGACAACATAAGGGATTGCCACACAGACGTTACCACGGAAAAGTGGGAAATATCATTAACGTGGGAAGACGCGCAATCACACTGAATGTAAAACTAGGCAATAAAACAAAAACCTTAATCACTAGACTAGATCATATCAAACCATTCGGTGTATGATATGGAAGAAGTAAAAAAGAAACAAAGTGTATCTCTTTCAGAAGTTAAAGAAATTTTAGGAAAAGTAGATCCTGAGGAAATGGATCAAATACAACGTTGGACATTTGATTATGTTTCAAAATTTGTGGTAATTGATCCAAAAGATGCAAAGGACATGAAAAAAAAACTGATGAAAGAATGTGAATTAACAGAAGAAGAATCTGTAGAAATTGTTAATATTAGACCAACCAGTCTTGCAGAACTACGTTCATTTACATTCGGTTGGAAGAAACTCATTCTAGCTGAAACTCTAGAAAAAATGCTCAAGATTATCAAGGAGCATTCTTAATTTCTGTGGGGTATTTTATTTTGCATAGGGAGCAACACTCACCTAGGAAGTATGAGGAGCATGCATATGTTTTAGATTATAATTCTCGTGGGAAATCATCTACAGTTAAGGGAAGAGATGGAATAATCATTACTGCAATAGGAGAAGATAGATTAACAATTTTAGAAATCCTTGGTGTTCCAAACTCTACTTTTGAAATTGGTGAGAAAATATACATTGGAAAAGAAGGTAGAACTAAAGTTCTTTCTGTGTTGGGAAAATTAGATTATGAACATATTTCATCATCAGCTCAAACTGAATTAGAAACAGTGGTTGAAGATATTGTAGCTGAAAATGAATCAAGATTTGTAGATTATCTCAACAATGCTCAACCATTAACTCCAAGAATCCATGCCCTTGAACTAATTCCAGGAATAGGAAAAACATACATGAAAATCATGCTTGAAGAAAGAGATAATAAAAAATTTGAAAGTTATGATGACCTGCAACAAAGAGTTGGATTTAAGGAGCCAATAAAACATATTTCAGAACGAATAATGGATGAAATTACTGGTGAAAGTAGGATGAATCTCTTCGTAAAGAGATGATAAAGAGAAAAAAACTAGGACAACATTTTCTAAATTCAAAATCCATTGCTGAGAAAATTATCGCTGAGGCAAATATCACTCAAAATGATATTGTTCTTGAAATAGGCACGGGATTAGGTATTTTGACTCCATTATTATGTAAGGATGCAAAAAAAGTAATTTCAATAGATGTTGATAAAGACCTTATCGAAGAAGCAAAAAAAAATTTTTCAAAAATTCATAATTTGACCCTAAAATATGGTGATGGATTTAAGACAAAAGATAGATTTACAATTTTTGTATCTAATTTACCTTATTCCAAAAGCAAAGATGCAATAGAATGGCTTGCAACTACTAATTTTTCACACGGGGTAATTATGGTGCAAAAAGAATTTGCAGAAAAATTACTTGCAACATCTACTAAAAATAGAAGAGCGGTAAGCATAGTGGCAAATCACACACTTGAAATTAAAAATATTTTTAAAGTTGGGAAAAAGAATTTTACTCCAAACCCAAAAGTAGATTCAGTTATTTTAAAGATTATTAAAAAAAATTCTATTGAAAAAGATCTAATTGAAATACTAAACAAAATATTTTCGTATAGGCGGAAAAAAATTTCAAATATTTTAAAACAATTTGGAAAAGAAACATCTTTAGATAAAAGATTAGATGATTTGTCAATAGAGGAGATAGTAACCCTTGGAAAAGAAATTCAAAACACATGAAGAATATGAGCCTGCAGAAGATACCTTTTTCATGGCAGAATTTATTGAAAAAGAAAAAGGAAAATCTGCACTAGATGTTGGAAGTGGTTCTGGATATCTGACCAAATTACTTTCTCAAAGTTTTTCCTTTGTAGTGGGAACTGACATTAATTTCCCAGTTTTAAAAAATCAAACTTACAAAACTAATAATATAATTTGCTGTAATGGATCTGATGCTATAAATTATAAATTTGATTTAATAATATGTAACCTTCCCTATCTTGCTACAGATGAAATTTTAGACATTGCCACGGATGGTGGTGAGGAAGGATTTGAAATTCCTAAAAAAATACTTGATTCAGTTTATGACAAAATAAAACAAAAAGGAAAATTTATCTTTGTTACTTCTTCTCTATCAAACTATCAAAAATTGATAGATTACGCACAAAAATTAGGCTTGGAATCTCAAATTATAGCAAAAAAGAAACTATTCTTTGAAGAACTAATTTTGGTAGAATCAATAAAAGTTTAATTATTTTCTAAGATTGTTTTTTGCATAACCGATAATTGCATCAGTCATCTGCGTTGTTGTGGCACTGCCTCCAATATCCCAAGTAACTGTTTTTCCTTCATTAATTACTTGTTCAGTTGCAGCAAATATGGCATCACGTATTTCTTTCTCACCCAAATATTCTACCATCCAAGCTCCTGAAAGAATTGTTGCAGTAGGATTTACTTTGTTTTGCCCTGCAAATTGTGGTGCACTTCCATGAGCTGCTTCAAACATGGCAAAATCATCTCCCATGTTTGCAGAATATATCAAACCAATTGAACCAACAAGTCCCGATGCTAGTTCAGAAATTATATCCATAAACAAATTTGTACTAACAAGAACTGCCCCGTTGAACTGTTCTGGTGCAACAACCATTTGTTGAGCCATGTTGTCGATATAAATTTCTGATAACTCAATATCGGTGCCCTCTATTGATTTTTGAACTTCATCCCAGAAAATCCCATCTGTTTCCTTTAGGATATTTCTTTTTGTAATTGCAACCATTTTTTTCATATCATACTTTTTTGCCCAATCTACCGCCGAATTCATAAATCTTCTTGACCCCTGTCTAGTGATTTTTCTAATTGCAATTGCTGCGTCATCTGTAATTTTTGCCTCTATTCCTGTGTAGAGCCCTTCAGTTGCTTCTCTAAAACACACGCAATCTAATTTCCTGTTAGGTGTTAGTCTGTCATAGGTTTTTGTTGGTCTAATGTTAGAATATAACTCAAATTTCTGACGTAAGGTGACGGCTACACTTCTTGGTGCATTAGGAAGTGGAATGGTTGTGGTTGGCCCTTTAAAACAGGCATCAGATGCTTCTAAAGTTTTCAGAGTTTCATCAGGAATGTATGATTTGTCTTTTCTTCCGTTTTTATCCCATTGCTCAGAGCCTGCTTCACATAGAATGATTTCTGATTGTGAATTACATTCTTTTAACACTCTAAGCATTGAATCTACTACTTCGGGACCAATTCCATCTCCTTTCATTACAGCAGCTTTTTTACTCAAAACTGGCAAAATTTGAGGTGTTTATTATTTAATTCTACCTTGAATCTCAACTTTATTTTTCAAAATTCCTTGGTTATAGTTTATTAAATAATACATCTAAAATAATAAAAATGATAATTGTTCAGATTTCTGATTTACATATTGGTTCTCAATTTTTACCGGAAAAATTTGACATACTAGTAGAAGAAGTAAATCAACTTCACCCTGATGTCATTATAGTAACAGGTGATCTAACAAATGAAGGCTTGATGAAAGAATATGAAAAATGCAAAACACTTTTAGCTAAATTTAATACAAAAAAAATTTTCTCAATTAGTGGAAACCATGATTATAGAAATACGGGATACTTGCTCTTCAAAAAGTTTTTTCCGTTTGAAGCAGTAAATGAATTAGATAGTGATGTGGTTCTAGTTACTATTGGAACTGCAAGACCTGATAGGAACGAAGGTGAAGTTGGATATAGGCAGAATCTGTGGTTAGAGAGAACCATGAAAAAATACAAAGATAAAGTAAAAATTTTAGCTATGCATCATCATCTTATACCAATTCCAGACACTGGATCTGATCAATTAACTGTGGTAGATGCAGGTGATGTTTTAAGAACAATATTGGATACTGGGGTTGATCTTGTTTTGTGTGGACACAAACACCGACCATGGGTTTGGAATTTTGGAAAACTAATGGTGGTAAATGCTGGAACTGCAACATCTGAAAGAGTAAGAGGGTTGTTTGAAAATACCTATAATATTATCACCATATCGGACAAAAAAGTTGCAGTAGATCTAAAAATTGTAGGTGGAAAACGAGTTCCAATTGATGATATCGTGAATAATTATAGCCAATTTGGCGACGATTGAATTTATTTACAGATTAATTCAAGCCTTCTTTGTGCGGGGATCGCCTAGCCTGGTAGGGCGTAGGATTGCTAATCCTATGTTCGCAAGGACACGGGGGTTCAAATCCCCCTCCCCGCGCCATTTGAAAATTAAATTTAATAGACCGTTAATGTTTGGAAAAGCATGGGACGAAGAAAAACTCAGAAGATTATACGAAGCGGACCAAAAAACGCTACTACAGGAATGTGTCCCGAATGCATGACTATTGGTAAAATTTTCGTTCTTGGTCAACCTGGTCAAGAAAGAGGCAAATGTGAAAAGTGCAGACATGAATTTGAAATATAGTTCAAAAAGCTAACCTGTCCATCAACAAATTTACCCATAACTTTTTAAGACAATTTTTTAATGATAAATAATCATGAGTTCAGATGCAGAAACAATCTATGAACGAGTAGCAAAACTCGAAGACGAAATTGCTTTGCTTCGTAGCGAAGTTGATATCATAAAAAACGCTCTAAGAAATAAAATAGCCCGACATGAAATTAGCATGATAAAGCAAGGTCAAGACATAGATTCTATTATTGATTAATCTTTGTCTTTGTATTTCTAATCAATTCTAAAATAAAGTCAACATCCTCCGCGTTTGGATTAATCTCTAAATAATGATTTAGGTATTTTAGTGCATTATCATAATTCAATAATTTTTCTTCCAACATTCCCTTGTCTCTTATGTCTTCAGGAGATTCTGGTTCGATAGCCAAAGTCATGTTTACACATTTGAGAGCTTTTTCATTAGCGTATGATTGAAAATAAGAATTTTTTAAATTGCGAGCTAATCTGACTAGAATCTGTTCAGATTTTATTTCATCAAGAAATTCTGGTTCAAATTCTAAGTGTCCATCAAAATTTCTATCAAGTATCTCTTGTAAATCATCTATATCTAACAGTCTTCCATCATTGAACGGATCTAGTATCATTTCTTCATTGTATTTTACCAAAACATGACTTGGAAATCCAATTATTTTCAAGTCTAATCCAATAAATTTTGCAATTTCAACATATAAAATAGATAGAGTTATTGGAAGACCTGATTTTTTATCGATGACTTCATTTAGAAAATTATTTTTTGGATTATAGTAATCATCCATCTCTCCAATAAAACCTTCATTTTCAAAAAGAAATTCATTTAATATTGAGACTAGATAAGTAGGATTTGTTACATCACTTGTTGTCTCTTTAAGAGTTCTTCCCATTTGACTGATTTTTTGTATGTATTGTTCAATATCCAAATCCGGCTGTTCTAAAATTTGGGTAAATTTGAGGCATTTTTCAACCAAGTTAAAGTTTGGATTGGTTACAAAAGAAAGCCATTCTGCAACAAACGGATCAAATTTTTCTGGCAATTATTGCTGTAGTATCCTATTGAGGTATAATTGTGAATCTTTTAGTTCTAAGGTATTTGGAGGATTCTCAATCAATTTTTTAAATGTCTCCTTACCTAATTTTGAATATATTGCCTCTGTAAAGTTGATTCCAACATTCTTTTGAGCCTGAAAAGAACTCAAATCAATTCCTTTAAACACCGAAAGATAATTTTTGAAATCTGGATCTTCGTTTAGAATATTTCTAATTACAAAATTTGCCATCCCTTGAATTACAGTCATTGCAGAATACTGGTGTTGTCTTGGCTTTAACCATCTCTTGTAAATATCCGATAGCTGCGGAATCATCTCTGATAGTTTTGTATCGATCTCTCCTTCCTTTGTTGCCATTTGATCAGGCGGTAAAGTTCCAAGAATAAAGTTTTCAGGATTTAACATAAAAAACAAATTAGCTCTTTTTGCAATTGGAAATTCATCTGGAATTGGCTCTAAATTCA
>JAUWQG010000148.1 GCA_030611185.1 Nitrososphaerota archaeon | reverse complement strand
GGCTAAAAAAGAGAAACTAAAGTCATTTGCAGGGTACCCTATCTTGTATAAGGGTCAGGTGGCTGCAATTCTTGCAATGTTCAGTACCAAAAAACTATCCCCGGCAGATTTTGAGTTACTTGGAGTATTCAGTGATCAGTTATCTAAAGAACTAACAGGATTTTTTGAGGCTAAAGATTTTCTTTTAGAATAGTAATTCTTGACTTTTGAAATTATTTTTTGATTGATCATAATCAAAGATATGGGCATTTTTCATGCCTGTTAGGGGTATTGTCTTTTTACTCTTTGTCAATAAACTCGTTAACGCCTCAAAATGATGGGGCATTAAACTAATTTGACAAAACCCGATGAGAGATTTCAAAATATTCTGCGAAATAACATCAAATCCTATTAAGTTACTTGAAAGTAAAAAATGCAAAATTAATTATTTAGTTATTTCTTTCATTTAAAATAGAATTCTCTAGTCCAGAAGATCTTATATGTTAAAAATTCCGAATTTTATTCGTTGTTAAAGTTCTGTGATAAATGTAGTTCTATGTTAATTAGAAAAAATAATTACAAGTGTTTTTCATGTGATGGTGATTTTACAAGTAAGAGTGACAATCCCAAGAAAACTGCTAAAATAGATTTGTTGTCATCTTTTCCATTTAAAAAAGGAGAATATTATCAAGGAAAAATTATTCGAGAAAAATGTCACACACATCCTCAATGGGGAATAAGTCAAAACCCATATGATGATTATTGGATAGCAATCAAAACTAAAAAAAGTAAAAGCAATATCTTCGATGATAAAATGGTCTCAGAGGGATTGTATAGTTATGTCGGCCAGGGTTTAACTGGTGACCAAGTTATGAATAGCAGTAACTATGGATTAAAAAATGCAAAATTAAAAGGTCAAAAAATCCACCTGTTCTGGCAAAGTGCCATGGGTAGTGATTACAAATATCTGGGCGAGGTGGAGGTAGAAAAAATAGAAGAGGCGGAACAACCTGACCAATATAATATTCCTCGAAGTGTGTTTGTGTTTTTTTTACGAGTTATAGAATAGAGGAAAGCGTGCCTATGATGAATAATTTTTAATTGTTTATCACATTTTCAAAAAAATCATAGAATTTTTGTGAGTTTAAGATATAGACAGTAAAGTAAACGTCAAAATTACTTCTGTAATTTTTTTATAGTTCTAAAATGAAGGGAATTGAAATAAATGAACAATGCCCCTATTGAGATTTGAAATCAGTTAACATCGATTAACTGAGTGTTTGAAATCAATTTTAGAGTCTTGGACCAAATTCCAAAAACTCTCTAGGTGACTTGTCAAGTTGGTTCAAGGCCCTAATAATTTCAGGCATGAATTAATGGGAATAACACCATTGGGTGGATGTACACCGAAAGTTTTCAAAAAGGTCAGAATCTAAGAAATTTTGAATCTAGATTGTTAACAACATCAGTTAAAATGATTCCAAAATTGCTATTATTTCTGTAATTGAAATTTCCTTTTACAATTACCACAAAATCTTTCCTTAGTTTTCTTACTTTCAGTACCTAAAGGTGAACCACATCTATCACATTTTTCTTTAATCATTTTTTATTTCCCAATTTCAAATTACAACACTTAATTTTCTCTTGCAACCTACAAATTCTTATCCTGATCTAATCTTAAACCCTTGTATCGATTTCTGATAGTTACCTCGGTAACATTTGCAGCTTCTGCAATATCTCTCTGAGTAATACTTTCACCGTTCTTAACTGAGGACAAATACAATGCTGAAGCAGCTAAACCCATTGGATCCTTTCCAGATGATTCTTCATGTTCTTGTGCAATTCTTAGTACTTTGATTGCATAACGTTTTGTTTTTTCCGTAATTCCAAGCTTACTTGCAATTCTAGCAACACATTGAATTGGGTCAACTACTGGCATTTTTAGATCTAATTCTTGATGTAGTAATCTATAACATTTTGAAATATCTTTTTTCTTTAGGTTGCCTGCATCTGAAACGTCTTTTAGTGTTCTAGGTGTTTCAGTTTCTCTACATGCTGCATAAAGTGATGCTGCAATCAATGCTGAAATTGACCGTCCTTTGACTAAGCCTTTCTCTAATGCTTTTCTGTAAATGTATGCTGATTTTTCAACTATTAAATCAGAAAGGGATAGTTTGTCTTTTAGTCTAGTTAATTCACTTAATGCTTGTCTAAGGTTTCTATCTGCAGATGCATTGACTTTACTTCTGCTATCCCATGTTCTTAGTCTTTCAATCGTGCTTTTCATACTAGATGAAAGAGGTTTTCCAGACGCGTCACGGTTTATTGGATTGATCATGGTTGAAAGTCCTCTATCATGTATTGCAAGTGATGTTGGTCCACCTGTTCTAGTAGGATCCGTACCCCCATCTTTTGAAAAAGATCTCCATTCAGGTCCAGAGTCTTGTAATGTCTCAGAGATGACATGACCACATTTTCCACAAAATCTTTCCCCTGTAACATTATCTGTTACCATACCATTTCCACAACGTCTACAGACAGTATCGGCATTGATAATTTGTAAAACCAAAGATAAGATCAATACTGATTAATTTGCTTCTTATAAGAACCGGCTTATTTCATGGTTTTTGTAAAAAATTCATAAAATCAAAATTCTGAAGACAGTTATCCAAAAATAAAACTATGTCACAAAAGAACAATAAAACAAAGCCCTAAAGCCTAATGAAAAAAGAACATCTTAATTCTTTCAAAAATTAATTTAATTCTAACTCCAGAGAATGAGAATAACGGTTAGTATAGACTAATTTTCAGCTGCCTTAATACAGATAACGATGTTATTTGTTTAATGACAAATGCCTCTTGCAGAAAATGTGGATATGAGATGGAAGTAAATCAAAATTGCCACGTTTGCAAAAAGTCTATAGAGTTTTTTTGTAATCGATGTAATATCACTACAGACAAACAAATTCAC